>JAENXG010000568.1 GCA_016649675.1 Methyloceanibacter sp. | reverse complement strand
CGATGGTGCCGAATCCGGCACCGTACCGGTGAAATCGAAGATCTGCCTGAAGATGCCCGGCGTCATCACCGATATCGGATTCACCAGAACGGTGGGGTCGTCGAGACTGCCCTTGATGGCGAAGGTGATGCCGACCACCCCCTCCCCCTGACGACCGATGAGCACCTTGCCGAGAATGGGGATGGCTCCGAGCGCCGAGTTGAGGCCATAGAGCGGAACGTAGGTGCCCCCGAGCTCGACGGTCTTAGACTTGAAGTCGACCGTGCCGCGCATGGTGGCGCCGAGCATGGGGCCGTTCATATAGGCGTCCTTCAGCTGGAATTTGCCGCCGCCTACGGAGAAGGGAGCCCGCAACTGTTTGAAGGCGATGCGCTGCTGCGTGGCCTGCTGCTTGCGCTCACCTAACACGGCCGTCGAGTTCGGGTCGGTCAGCACGTCGTTCACCACCGAATCGCCGAGCACGATGAAGTCGCGCGCCCACAGCGTCCCGCTCTTCGCCCCCGGGCCGCCAGCGTCGAGATTGACCTCGAGCGAGGCCTCACCGCCCTCAACGCTCGGATAGAAGCCGACGAGGCGGAAGGCAGCACCGGCGTCGTGTGCTTCGGCTTTGATCCAGCGCGCGCCGTCGCTCTCCTCGAGCTTCACCGCCGCTTGCGTGTTGCCGTTCAGCTGACCGCTGGCATCGAGCGCAACGAGCCGGCCATTGCGCTTCTTCAGCGTGACATGCACGTTTTTCGCCGTCGTATCGTAGAGGCCCGCCACCGTGCCGACCTGCGCCGTGAGATCGACCCCGAACGGATCGACCGGTTCGGCCGAGCCATCCTCGGCGAGCTGACCTGCCGAAAACAGCGACTGGAAGAACTGCTTGCCGTCGTAACTTGGGCCCTCCGCCTTGATGTCGAGCACCTTGTCGTCGCGGACGATGGCGGTGATCTCCATATGGGTCTGGCGGTTGACCGAGAAGTCGGAGAAATAGAACTCCTTGAGATGCTGCTCGGGGTCGAGCGCGATCCCGCCATGGATGGCGATATCGTCGCCGAGAATCTTAAAATTATCGAGGTCGGTCGAGCCGTCCTCCTTGGGCACGACGTCGAATTGAACGCTTGCCGCGCGGCCCGCCGGCTTGGTCCAGCCCATGCTGCCGAAAAGGAGCCGCGCGTCGGTGAGGTCGGCCTGCATGCTCATGGCGCTCTTGCCGAGGCCGGCGATGATCATGGTGACGGGAGTCGGGCCATGCACCAGATGATTGACCTTGATCCCGAGCTTATCGCGCGCGGCATCGTCGAGATTGGCCGTCACTCTGATCGGCGGCTGGCGGTCATCGGGGGCGTGGAAGATGCGCTGCCAGGCAAGCTCGGCAGGCACGCCCTTGACGGTAATCTCGCCCTTGGCCTCGACCGCCTCCTCCGTGACGTTTACATCCAGCGCGCCGCCCTCAACATCGATCTTGCCGAAAAGGTTCGAGGCGATGGCATCATTGAGCCGCGCCGCCCCGCGGTACTTGATCTGATCGAGCTCAAGGTCTGTCCTGAGCGGCATCGACAGGGTG
>JAENXG010000006.1 GCA_016649675.1 Methyloceanibacter sp. | reverse complement strand
TTCTCAGCGACCCGCAAAAAGCGCCTCCCTGTGAACGTTTGCGCCCAGCCGCGATTATGGGCTAGGCAAGGCCAGCTCTCTCAGCATGGGTGAACGATGGTGTTGAACACGCGTCGCCGGACGCTCGGCCTCCTCCTTGCCGCAGCCACGGGCCTACGGCTCCTCCCCTCGGTCCCGCGCGCCCTCGCCGCCAAGCTGCCCGACTGCTTTGACTCCAAAGCCTTCGGTCCCTGGAAAGGGCAAGCAACCGACAGCCAGGCCGGCGCCCGCATTAACCAGGTCACCTTCGAGAGCCCCGACTCTTGCGATCTGCGCGCCGACATCCAGGTGGCCGCGAGCTTCGAGAGCAAGCTCGTCGTCTACGGCGATCGCGAAAAGATAAAGTTGCCGAAGAAATTCCTCATCGATCCGGCCAACCGGCTGATGGTCAGGACTGAGGACGGCAAGGAGGCCGTCAACGAGCCGCTCTGCGGCAACTGCACCGACATTTTCGACAACAAGGTGAGCATCGTGCTCCCGCTTGCCGCGGCACCCCTGTTCCGTGAGGGCAATTCCGTCGAGATCGCGGTCAAGCTCGGCGACAAGGAGGAATGCCGCGTCAAGCTCGACTGCGAGACCTTGCGCGCGGCGCTGGCGTGGGCGGAGCAGCGGCAAGGCGAACTCGCCCAGCAATTCGCCGACGAGAAATGCACTCCGCCCGAAGGCGGCTGCTTCATCACCACCGCCTGCTGCGAGGTCTTGGGTCTGGGCGATGACTGCTTCGAGCTGCGCGCGCTGCGCCGCTACCGCGACGGCGTGCTGGCCAAGAGGCCGGGGGGCGATGAGGCGATCGCGGCCTATTACGAGCTTGCGCCGCTGATCCTCGCGCGTCTGCCCGAGGCGGCACGGACGCCACGACTTGTCTCAGTCTATGCAAGCTACATCCTGCCGAGCGCGCTCGCAGCACAGCTCGGCTTCAACGCACTGGCCTACCTTCTCTATGTCCGCATGCTCAGCGAGCTTGCCCGCGACTTCGCTCCGGAGCACAGCGGCAAAGACATCGACGGACGCGAGGGGGTGATCCCCGCGCCCGCCATTTCAACGAGGCATCCTTCGAGGCTCGACGCTTTGCGCCTCGCGGCTCAGGATGACGCAAAGCCTAGCTCTGCTGCTTCTGCTCATCGAAGGTGAGCGGGTCGCCGATCGGCTCGAAGGCCCACACCGCGGCGTCACTCGTCGCGTTGCAGAGATAGAACTTGCCGTCCTTGTCACCGACGAACACGACGAAGCCGGGATCGACCTCAAGCCCGTCTGAGGCGCTTGCCAGCACCTTGCCACCGCCGGTCAGATAGGCGGCGCAGACTTTCTCCGCGGTCTCCTGCGGCTTGCCGTCATAGGTGCCGTCAGAGGCCAGCTCAAGCCCGATCATCTCGGGGCCGGCGCCATCCAACAGATCCTTCGCCACGATGGAGTAGGAATAGACCTTCCCCGCATCGTCGGCGTCGCACATCCAGAGATTGCCGTCCTTGTCGTTGAGCCAGACCAGGCTGAAGCCGATGCCGCTGCCGTCGTCGACCGCGTTCACGACCTTGACCGGCTGCGAGGGATTGACCGTCGAGCAGGCCTTGATCGCGGCGTCATGATTGGTCGGGATCTCTTGTGCACTGACCGGGGTGAGCAGGAGCGCGGCCGAAGCCAAGGCGGCAACGCCAGCGCCTATCATCAAGGAATTGCGTGTCATTTCTCGTCTCCTACGAAACATGTGCCATGGCAGGATTGCCATCGGCTGACACTGAGATGGCGTTCGCCTCCTCCTCCCTTTGTGAGCCTCATCACACAGCGGTCCCGCGCCCTTTTCCGAGGCGCACCAAGGCTTTGGGCGCGGAGCCCCGGCTTCGCCGCATTGAGGCCGACATGGCGCCCCAGTCGAGGGTTAACGTCGCTCCCAACAACAAAAAGCCTTCTGCCCTGGACCGGGCTACGCACACACGCACACACGAACGCGACACAGGAGCTTCGGCTCCCAGTTTTCGAGATGGAGCGGGTCTCGCCTTTCGGCGTCCCATTCTTGTCCTCGAAGGTCCGGGTTCATGGCGCAATGCCGTGAGACGCTGATCCTGTGGCCAACAGGACGCGGGGACACGGGGGTGTGTTTTGCGTGCAGGGTCTCTTGTTTTCGGTCTCGGCCTGATCGGCCTCTTAGCGGGCGCTAGCGCCCCCGACGCGAAAGCGGAAACCGCTTGGCTCGGCCTGATTTCAGGTGACGCTGCGGGATCGGAGACCGTGCTCGCGGCCGACATGGCCAGCCTCTTCGCCCCTAACGCGGCCGTCCGCGTCCTTCCCATGCTCGGCGATGCCGGCGCCGGCAATATCGCGCTTCTGCTCGACGACTCCCATGTCGATATCGCTTTCGTCTCGACCGACGCGCTGGCTGCTGCCGCGAGCGGAGGGGCGGGCGCGAGCCTGGCAGACCGGCTCGAACTCGTGGCACGGCTTTACCCGCAAGAGGTGCACATCTTGGCCCGCGCCGAGATCGGCAGTCTTGCCGACCTCGCCGGCAGAAAAGTGAATTTCGGCCCCGTAGGATCAGGCTCGGCCATCACCGCCGCCTCGCTGTTCAAGGCGCTCGGGATCGCGGTCCAGCCTTCGAGCCTCGACGCCAGCGCGAGCCTCGAGCAGCTGAAGCGAGGCGCGATTTCCGCTGCCGTGATCGTCGGCGGCAAGCCCTCCCCTCTCGTCAGTGCAATCCCGGCAAATCTCGGCATCCATCTAGTGCCGGTCCCCTTCGGCGCCTCGCTCGAGGCCGCCTATCTGCCCACGCATTTCGAGGCCGACGACTATCCCAACCTCGTCCAGCCGGGCGAAGAGCTTTCGACGGTGGCGACCGGTCTGGTGCTTCTCGCCGCAAAATCCAAGAGCGATCCGGGCTCGCCCGAGCGCGTTGCCCGCTTCGTCGATACGCTGTTTTCCCGCTTTTCCGAGCTGCAGGCGCCCGACCGGCATCCGAAATGGCGCGAGGTCAATCTCGCGGCGAGCCTGCCCGGCTTCAAGCGGACGCGCGCCGCCGAGACCTGGCTTGCCAAGCGTCCAGGCGAAACTGCCAAGCCGATCGTGGCCCGCGCCAGCGCGGCTCAAGCTCCGGCGCTGCCGGAAGGCCTCGGCCTCAGCGCCGACCAGAAGGAGGTTTTGTTCAAGCGGTTCATGGAATGGCAACGCGGCAACGGCCGCTAGCGCGCGTCGAGAGGGAGTTCGGGAACAGAAGGAGGCATTCGCTAGTTCATTCGAGTCGAGCGCGCCCGGGGGCACGGGCGCGTGTCACAGGGGAATGGGGGGCGTAACCGCGCGCGGGGCACTCGCGCGGTCGAGTAAGGGAGCATAACTATGATCGGTTCCACGCCCGTGGCCGAGCGGCCCGATTGGCACCCCGTGCATCGAGCAAACGCACTACTTCGCTCGGCGCTGTTGAACAATGCAGCGCCGTTCCCAGACATCACGGAGGAGTTTGACGGACTGAGCCTTGCTGCGCCTGCCATCACCGGAATGATCGAGGGCCCGGTCAGGATCACCTGTCCCCGATCGCTCGTTGAACGCCTCAATTCCTTGGCCGTGGACGAGGACGCTCTCGCCGCGCTGAGGCATCCCGCCGGCGGCTCGCCGCAGGCCTTAGGCGAGCTGCGGCTGACATTCGCCGATGGCCTTCTTCCCGACGCGGGTGCCGCTGCGTGGGACCACGATCATGACGGCCTCGGCGACGCCGACGCCTTCGCGGCGGATTCGGCCCTCGATCCGGTGGCGCCGAGCATCGCCCCGCAAGTCCATGTGGAGGCGCTTGTCCGCGAATTTTACCGGCGGCAGCGCTGGGCAAACTTCCTGGTCGCGGGCTCGCTCATTACGGCCTTCCTGCTCACCATTGGAGGCGTCGTGCTGGTGACCAACCTTGCCACGCCTCGACCGGCCGATAACGACCACCGGCCTACAAGGCACGCCAGCTCGATCGCCTGGCAAAGTCCGGACCGCGATGACGCGCCTGCCAGGCTCGAGTTCGCAGCCATGACGCCGAACCGCGCTGCGAAGAGCGAGCCGTTGCTCGTTCCGGCCATAGCGCGCGCCAGCGCTTCCCTACCGGGCGAGGCTGAGACTGGCGCTCAAGTGATCCTTGCGACTGCCGGCCGGCCGCTTGCGCTTGCGCCCCTCCTGCCGCGGAGCCACGCCCGCTACCTCCTCGTTCGCGGGCTTCCCCCCGAGGCCGAGCTTTCCGCGGGACGGCGGAGCGGAAGCGGGACCTGGTTCGTGAAAGACGCGGAACTGTCAGATCTCACGCTGTCAATTGGCCAAGCCGCAAGCGGCGACTATCCGCTCGAAGTCTATGTGCTGGACCAGGGCAGCGCGCCTCAGTCGCGGCGCAGCCTCGTGCTGCGCGTCGAGGCCACAGCGCTGACATTCGGTCCGGACATGAGCTGGGCCACGGCGCTTCTCGACGTGCCGTTCAGGCCCCGCGCCGCCGAGGAGCCTGTCACCCCGGCCGAATCCGCCGTGCTGCTCGAGAGGGCAAGGAGGCTCCTTGATGAGGGCGACATCGCCGCGGCGCGGCTCCTTCTGCTCCACCTTGCCGAGCGTGGGCAGGGCGATGCGGCCTACGAGCTCGCCCGCACCTTCGATCAGGACACGCTGTCCGCGCTTGGAGCGAGGGGCATGGACGCCGACCCCGCGCGCGCGCATCGCTGGTACGAGCAGGCATCGCAAAAGGGAAACGCGCAAGCCGCCGAGCGCCTGAAGATCCTCGCTAGTCTTTCGGCAGCAAATCCGTCCGACTAGCGCGAGGAGGCCGCAGCCGCTTATCCGAAGGACTCAAATCGGGGGGAATTTGCGGCTGCGGCCTGTCATTTGAGTTTGTGCATGATCTCTTCGGATCATGCTCTAGACGACGTGACGGCGCCGGAGCTCCTTGAGCACGGCCTCGGCGACAGCCTCGACGGTGCCCTCGCTTGTGTCGATCTTCAGCTCCGCGTTCTCGGGCGGTTCATAGAGAGAATCGATGCCGGTGAAATTGGTGATCAGCCCGGCGCGCGCCTTGCGGTAAAGCCCCTTGGGATCGCGCGCCTCGCACACCTCGATCGGCGTATCGACGAAGACCTCGATGAACTCACCGTCCTGGAACAGATCCCGCGCCATGCGCCGCTCCGAGCGGAAGGGCGAGATGAACGAGACCATGACGATGAGACCCGCATCGACGAACAGCTTCGCCGTCTCCGCCACGCGCCGGATGTTCTCCACCCGGTCGACATCGGTGAAGCCGAGATCCTTGTTGAGGCCGTGACGGACATTGTCGCCGTCGAGCATGTAGGTGTGCCGCCCCATGGCGTGCAGCCGCTTCTCAAGCGTATTGGCAATGGTCGACTTGCCCGCCCCTGAGAGCCCCGTGAACCACAAGACGCAAGGCTTCTGTTCTTTAAGGCCGGCGCGCGCCGCCTTGTCGATGAAGAGCTCCTGCCACTGGATGTTGGTGGCGCGGCGCAGGCCGAACTCGATCATGCCGGCCGCCACCGTGGCGTTGGTGAAGCGGTCGATGAGGATGAACGAGCCGGTGTCGGTGTTCTCCGCATAGGGGTCGAAGGCGAGCGCCTTGGCGATGCTCAGATTGCACGACCCGGCCTCGTTTAGCTCGAGCGTCTTGCCCGCCACGTGATCGAGGTTGTCGACGTTGAGCTTGTATTTGAGGCTCGATACGGTCGCCGTCGTGGTCTGGCAGCCGCATTTGAGCGTATAGGCCCGACCGGGCAGCATCGGCTCCTCGTCGAACCAGATGAGCCGTGCCGCGATCTGATCGGCGATCGAGGGGGCCGACGCGGGAAGAGCGATGATGTCGCCGCGGCTCACGTCGACCTCCTCGGCGAAGGTGAGCGTCACCGCGTCCCCTTCCTGCGCCGACTCGAGGTCGCCGCCGGCGGTGACGATCCGCGCCACATGGGCGTGCCGGCCGGAAGGATGGATCACCACCTCGTCGCCGCACTTGATCTTGCCGCTCGCCACCGTCCCCGCATAGCCGCGGAAGTCGAGATGCGGCCGGTTCACCCACTGCACCGGAAAGCGGAATGGCCGCCCTCCCTCGCCCCGGGGCGTATCCACCGTCTCGAGATGCCCGAGCAGCGTGGGGCCGTGATACCAATGCATATGGGCGCTCGGGTTGATCACGTTGTCGCCCTTGAGCGCCGACAGCGGGATCGGGGTCATGAGGTCGAAGCCGAGCGGGCCGGCGAAGCTCGCAAAGTCCTCGGCGATCGCCTCGAAGCGGGCCTGATCGAAATCGACCAGGTCCATCTTGTTGACGGCGAGCGCGATCTTGGCGATGCCGAGCAGCGACAGGATGCAGGCGTGCCGGCGCGTCTGGGTGAGCAGGCCACTCCGCGCATCGACGAGCAGCACGGCGAAGTCGCAATTGGAGGCGCCGGTCGCCATGTTGCGCGTGTACTGCACGTGGCCAGGGGTGTCGGCGACGATGAACTTGCGCCGCGGCGTGGAGAAATAACGGTAGGCGACGTCGATGGTGATCTTCTGCTCGCGCTCGGCCTGCAGCCCGTCGGTGAGAAACGCAAGGTCGACCGTCCCTCCCCGACCCGCACCCGGCCGGCGCGAGTCGTGCTCGGCGCTGCGCATCTGATCCTCGTAGACGAGCGCCGAATCGTAGAGCAGCCGACCGATCAGCGTGCTCTTGCCGTCATCGACGCTGCCGCAGGTGAGGAAGCGCAGCAGGTTGCGGCCCTCTTCCCCTGCCAGCCGGGCATCGACTCGCTCGCTTGCGCTCTTCCGCTCGCTGCCGACAACGCTCAAACGCGGCATCAAAAGTAGCCCTCCTGCTTCTTCTTCTCCATCGAGCCCGACTGATCGTGGTCGATGACGCGGCCCTGGCGCTCGGAGAAGCGGGTCGCGACCAGCTCCTCGATGATCTCGGGCAAGGTCGCCGCGTCCGAACGGATCGCGCCGGTCAATGGATAGCAACCAAGCGTGCGGAAGCGCACTCGCGCCAGCTCGGGCTTCTCGCCGGGATCGATGGGAAGCCGATCGTCGTCGACCATGATCAGCATGCCGCCCCGCTCGATGACCGGCCGCTCGGCCGCGAAATAGAGCAGCACCACGGGAATGTCCTCGAGATAGATATAGGTCCACACATCGAGCTCGGTCCAATTCGACAGCGGGAACACCCGCATGCTTTCGCCCGGCCTGATCTTGGTGTTGGCGAGATGCCAAAGCTCGGGCCGCTGGCGCTTCGGGTCCCAATTATGGGCGGCGTTGCGAAACGAGAACACCCGCTCTTTGGCCCGCGATTTCTCCTCGTCGCGCCGCGCGCCGCCGAAAGCCGCGTCGAAGCCGTGCGCGGCGAGCGCTTGCTTGAGCGCCTCAGTCTTCATGATGTCGGTATAGAGGGCGCTGCCATGGGTGATGGGCGAGATGCCGTCCTTCACGCCCTGCTCGTTGACATGGACGATGAGGTCGAGGCCGAGCCGTCGCATCTCCTGGTCGCGAAAGGCGATCATCTCGCGGAACTTCCAGGTGGTGTCGACATGGAGCAGCGGGAATGGCGGCTTGGCGGGATAAAAGGCTTTGAGCGCCAGATGCAGCATCACCGAGGAGTCCTTGCCGATGGAATAGAGCATCACCGGATTGCGGAACTCCGCCGCGACCTCGCGCATGATGTGGATGCTCTCTGCCTCGAGCTGCCGGAGATAGGTCGAGAGGCGCTGCTTCATGGCTTGGATCCCGGGCTCATATTGGCGCTGGCCGGCGGCGGCCCCTTCGCATGATCGCCATGTACGCGGCTCTTGCCGTTCTGGGCTTTCGCGGTCTGCGCGGCTTTGCGCTCCTCGGCGAGATAGCGATAGGCGGAGACTGGGATCACCGCGAGATAGGCCAAAGAGCCGATCGCAAGCGTGAGCGAGGGATAGGTCAAGAGCATCGCCATGAAGAGCGCAGCCAGCACGAAGACGGGGGGCACATATTCGCGGGCGATCTTCTGCCCAATCAGCTTGCCCGAGAAGGTCGGCACGTTGCTCACCATGAGCAGCGCGATGCCAAGCGTATAGAAGAGCACGAGCGGGGTCAGGCTCGGCAAATGCAGGCCGAGATCCTGGGCATAGATCGGCAGGAGCAGGATCAATGCTCCGGCAGGCGCCGGCACCCCCACGAAATAGTTGCTCTTCCAGGCCGGGAGGTCGGTGCGGTCGAGCGAGACATTGAAGCGGGCGAGCCGGAGTGCGGAGCACACCGCGAACACCAGCACGGCGATCCAGCCCAGACTCTTCAGATCGTCGAGCGCCCAGTTGAACATGATGATGGCCGGCGCCACGCCGAAATTGACGAAGTCGGCGAGGCTGTCGAGCTCGGCGCCGAAGCGCGAGGAGGCCTTGAGCAGGCGGGCGACGCGGCCGTCGATGCCGTCGAGAAAGGCCGCGAACACGAGCGTCGCCACCGCGAGGTCCCAGCGATGCTCGATCCCCATGCGGATGGCGGTGAGCCCCGCGCAGAGTCCCACCAGGGTGAAGATGTTGGGGATCAGCACCCTGACCGGCACCTGGCCGCGCGAGAAGACGAGCGGACGCCGTTTGCGGTCGTCTCTTTCTGGATCGAAGGGAGGGAACATTTCGCGGCTACCCACGCACCCTATCTGACTGGACCACAGAGTTTAGCTCGCGCGCGCCCTCGCTCCGCGCAAGCTCTGCCAGCACCGTCTCGCCGCCGATCGCGGTCTGACCCACCGCGACCAAGGGGCGCGCGCCTGCCGGCAGATAGACATCGACACGGCTGCCGAAGCGGATGAGGCCGATGCGCTCGCCTCTTGCCACGCTAGCGCCCTCGCCCACGAAAGTCACGATCCGCCGCGCGATCAGCCCGGCAATCAGCATCGCGCCGATCTTCTCACCCGTCTCCGTCTCGATGACAAGGGCGCGCCGCTCGTTCTCCTCGCTCGCCTTGTCGAGCTCGGCGTTGAGGAACGCGCCGGGCACGTAATGGCTCCTGATGATGCGCCCCGTCACCGGCGCGCGCACGATATGCACGTCGAGAACGGACAGGAACACAGAGATGCGCGTCCGCATCTCGCTGCCGAGCTCAAGCTCTCGCGGCGGGACGATTTCGGTGACCGAAGCTACCTTGCCGTCGGCGGAACTCACCACGAGCCCCTCGCGCGACGGCGTCACCCGATCCGGATCGCGAAAGAAATAGGCGCAACCTGCCGTCGCGATCGCCCCCAGCCAGCCGAGCGGGGGTAACACCAAAAACAAGAAGAGTGTGGCGAGCGCGGCGCCGAACACGAACTTATAGCCATCCCGGTGAATAGGGACGAGCGCGCCGGTGATGCTGTCGAGAAGACTGTGTCGGTCGGTCATGCGGCCGCGGTACTTTGCTCAGGTTGACGCAAGGGCTTCGTCCTCGAGGCGCTCAGCGGCACGGGATTCCTTGAGCACATCTTCGTCGAGCACTTGCGCCAGCCGCTCGCGCGCCTCGTCGGCCTCGCGCTGGCGCGCCCACAGGCTGGCATAGAGACCGCCTTTGGCGAGGAGCTCGAGATGGGTGCCCTGCTCGACGATCTCGCCATGGTCGAGCACGATGATGTTGTCGGCCTGGACAACGGTCGACAGTCGGTGCGCGATGACGAGACTCGTGCGCTCGCGCGCCACCCGCTCGAGCGCATCCTGGATGTCCATCTCGGTATGGCTGTCGAGCGCCGAGGTGGCCTCGTCGAGCATCAGGATCGGCGGCGATTTGAGGATGGTGCGGGCGATGGCAACCCGCTGCTTCTCGCCGCCGGAAAGCTTGAGGCCTCGCTCGCCGACCAGCGCATCGTAGCCTTGCGGCAGCGTCAAGATGAACGCGTGGATCTGCGCCAGCCGCGCCGCCTCCCGCACCTCGCCCTCGCTCGCCTCGGGCCGGCCATAGCGGATGTTGTACTCGATCGTGTCGTTGAACAGCACGGTGTCCTGCGGAACCATGCCGATCGCCGCACGGAGCGAGTCTTGCGTCACGTCCCTTATATTCTGGCCGTCGATGGTGACCCGCCCTCGGGAAAGCTCATAAAAGCGGAACAAGATGCGCGAGATGGTGGATTTGCCTGCGCCCGACGGTCCGACAATGGCCACCATCTTCCCCGCCGGCACCTCGAAGCTCACATTCTTGAGGATCGGGCGTTCGGGGTCGTAGGCGAAGGAGACGTTCTCGAACTTGATCTCGCCCTTGGTGACGCGGAGCGGCTTGGCGCCCGGCCGGTCGACGATTTCCGGCGTCTCGTGCAACAACGCGAACATGGTCTCGATGTCGATCAGGCCCTGCTTGATCTCGCGATAGACCATGCCCATGAAGTTGAGAGGGACATAAAGCTGCATCAGGATCGCGTTGATCATGACGAAGCCGCCGATGGTGAGCGTGCCGCCGGTGACGTCGCGCGCCGCAAGCAGCATGCAGACCACGGTCCCGACGGTGAAGATGATGGCCTGCCCGGTATTGAGCA
Source organism: Methyloceanibacter sp. (assembly GCA_016649675.1). GTDB lineage: Bacteria > Pseudomonadota > Alphaproteobacteria > Rhizobiales > Methyloligellaceae > Methyloceanibacter. Next base: position 20,249 of record JAENXG010000006.1, on the reverse strand, counting down.
GGCCGAGCGAGCTATAGGTGCGGATGGCGGCCTTCTCGTAGCGCGCCATGGAGGAATCGAATCTCCGCGCCTCAAGCTCCTCGTTGCCGAAATATTTCACCGTCTCGTAGTTGAGCAGGCTGTCGACCGCCTTGGAATGCGCCTCGGTGTCGGAGTCGTTCATGTCGCGCCGGATCGAGATCCGCCGCTCGCTCGCCCAGAAGGTGAAGGTCACATAGAAGGCGACGGTGAGAAAGACGACCAACACGTAAATCCAGCCGAAATAATAGGCGACGAGGCCGCAGATCATGATGAGCTCGACCGCGGTCGGGATCGAGTTCAATATCGCCATGCGCACGATGGTGTCGACCCCGGTGACGCCCCGCTCGATGACGCGGTTCAGCCCTCCGGTGCGGCGCTCGAGGTGGAAGCGGAGCGACAGCGCATGGAGATGCCGGAAGGTGCGTTTGGCGAGCGCGCGCACGGCATGCTGGGCGACCGCGGTGAACCACACGTCGCGGAATTGCGCGAACACCACCATCAGCACCCGGCCGACGCCGTAGGCCACGATCAGCATGGCCGGGATGGCGGCAAGGCCGAAGGCGGAGAGCTCGGCGACATCATGAGCGCTCGCAGGGCCGGTGAGCGCATCGACGATGGCCTTGTAGGCGATGGGCACGGCCAGGGTAATGATCTTGGCGATCACCAGCGCGCCGAGCGCGAAAACCACGCGGAGCCGCAAGTCGGGCCGGTTGGCCGGCCAGACATAGGGAAGCAGCTCGCGCAAGACGATGACGTGCCCCGTCCGCGCCTGAAGCACGGCGTCGCTTCGCGATTGCGGCAGCCGATCTTGCATGAGAGCTCGCTTCTATCAGGCGTTGCCGCGGCAAAAAGGGCAGCGTCGAGCGCTGCCCTCTACAAGCTAGATATAGGGCCGCGACCCTCCCGCGCCAAGCGCGTCAGCGCTTCGGCAGCTTCACCTTCTGCTGCGGAAGGATCTCGTCCGGGTCGCGGATCACTCGGCGATTACCGTGATAAATCGAGGTGTAGCGCGAGCCGCCGCCGAGATAGCGCCTGGCGATGCCCCAGAGCGTATCGCCGCGGCGAATAGTGTAGACGCTGGGCCGTCCCTTCTTGTGATGCACAATCCGCTTCGGCGCCGGCTCCGCGTTTCCCGTCTCGATGGCCGCCACTTGCGGCGAGGCGGCAGGGCTCGGCGCGGTTGCGCTCGGTTTTGCCTCGCTTGGCGCGGGCGCCGGTTGAGAGGCTGCGGCGGAGGGCACGGCCGCCGCTGCCGGCGCTTTGGCAACGACTTGCGGCGCCCTTCGCTCGAAAGTCACCGTCGCTTGCCCGGCCGGCGTGCGCGCCGTCTCGTCATATCGCTCGGCACGGAGCGTATGCTGGCCCACACCAAGCTTCATGTCGGTCTCGGCGCTCCAACGACCCGCGCTGTCGGCGATCACGTTGGCAAACGGCTTGTCGTCGAAATAGAGTTGGATCGCCGCTCCGGGATCGCTCGTGCCGGCAAGCCTCATCTTTCCAGTGTCCGCGTCAGTGTCTTGGTAGCCGACCGTGTTGATGGCGATCGTGGCCTTCGACGGGCTTGGCGACGGCGCGTTGCTCTTCTCTGCGGGCGCTTGTGGCGAGGGCGACGGCTCGCCGCCGCTCGCACCTTGGGCCCCCGCAGGCTTCGCTCCAGCCTCAGCCTCGGCAATTTGCGGTGACACCGCTTGTGTGGTTGGCTCGGGCTTTGGGGCTGCTGCCGGCGTTGGGGCGCTTGACGCATCATCTGCCGTTTGCACTTGCGGCGACGGTTGTGGCGCGCTCGGAGGCGCGGAACTTGGTGCAGCATTCGCCTGCTCTCCGGCCGCAGCGCCCGCTTGCGGCTGTTCCCGAGGCGCTGCTTCCGGCGATGTCTCGTTCGGCGCTTCCGGCTTAGACTCGACTTGGGCAGCGACCTTTTGATCGGCCTCTGCTGGCGCCGGCTTCGCCGCCTCAGCGTGCGGCACCGCCGCGACAGTTTCCGGGACGGACGCGGGCTCCTTTTTCTCGGCCTTGGCCACGGCGACAGACACGGTCTGCTGCGAGGAGAGCGCGCGCGTCCCGTCGGGCGAAATGGTCTGCAAGGAGAGCACATAGTCGCCGGGCGGCAGCGGCTTCTCCAGGACGACGCTCCACTCGCCCTGCTCGTCGGCCGTGGCCTCGGCCATTTTCGTGCCGTCGCTCTCGACGCTCACGGTCCAGCCGGGCTCGGCACGGCCGGCGAGCACGCCCTCGCCGTTTGGCTCGACAAGGACGACGTCGAAGCTCGGCACCGTCATGGGCTTCGATGGCGGCTGGACAGTATCCGTGGCCTCGGCTTGAGGCTTGGACGGCGGCTCGGCGGGAACTTCGGCTTGCTGACCCGGCGGTTCGGCCGCAGGCCCCGAGGTCTCTCCGGCCACCGGCGCCTGCTCTGTGGCGGAGGGAGACGTGAAGCTCGGCAGATAGAAATAGACCAAAGCCACGGCGACGCAGATCAGGGCCACACCCAAGATCGCCCATGAAATAAATTTTCTGCCACGCATGCCGGTATCCCCTGGCGAGGTCGCTTCTCCCGCGTCCTCGTTATGAACGTCAGTCCCTCCCGACGAGTTCAGCCGCGCCTGGTGCGCGAGGAGCCTGCTTAATGCGTCGTCGGCTCAGGCGGCGGCGCCCCTTCCGGTCCGGCTCCCTCCGGGACCGCGCCCGGCGGGACGCGCGCGATGGTCACCATCGCTCGTCCAGAGATCATGCCCGACTCCTCATATTGCTCGGCGCGGAAGGTGTGGTTGCCGGGCTCAAGCTTCATGTCACCCTCAATGCTCCATTTGCCGTCGGCGTCGGCAACAAGCTTGGAAAACGGGTTATCGTCGAAAAAGAGATAGAGGGTCGTCCCGGGATCCGCTGTCCCGGCAAGTTTCATCTTGCCCGTGTCCGGACCCCCGTCCTGGTAGTCGACCGTCGTGATCTTGATCGGCGGCTTGTGCGGCATATGCGATTCAGCCTCGCCGCCCGGAGCCGCATCGCCAGGCGACTCGGCGGTGGACCCGGGTTGAGGGGCCGCTTCTTCGCTCGGCGCTGCCGGCGCGTCCTCGGCAAGCTGGATCCCGTATGACGCCGCTTGTGCGACGGCAGGAGATCGAAGATCGAGTCCAATCGTGGCGACGCAAATAGCGGCCGCACATGAGATCATCCATGGGGTGACTTTTTTGACGGTCATTCCAATATTCCTTGGGCCAATTCCTTGGGCGACGCGCTTCTTTCCGCGCGTTTCCGTTATGAGGTCTAGGCGGCGCAGAAGGCTAAAAAACGTCAGCCCATGAGCGCCTGAGGCGGCGGCAACCTAGCGGATCGCGCCATTCCCTGCCACCCGATTGATTAGAGAGGGGCTTTCTTGACGCCCGCCGAAGCCGGGTGGCAGATGAGACCATGAAGGACATGCGCACCATATCGAGTCTTCAGAATATCTGCGTCTATTGCGGCTCGGGCTCCGGCCGAAATCCGGCCTTTGCCGAGGCCGCGCGCGCGCTTGGCCGCATCCTGGCGAACGCGCGAATCGGCCTTGTCTATGGCGGCGGGAGCCTTGGGCTCATGGGCGAGACCGCCCGCTCGGTGCTCCGCCATGGCGGACACGTCACCGGCATCATCCCCGGCTTCTTGAGCGAGCGCGAGCACATGCTGATCGAGGCGCAGGAGCTCATCGTCGTCGACGACATGCATCAGAGGAAGCAGCTGATGTTTGCCAAGTCCGACGCCTTCGTGGCGCTGCCCGGCGGCCTCGGCACCCTCGAGGAATTTGTCGAGCAGCTCACCTGGTCACAGCTCGGGCAGCATTCCAAGCCGATCCTGCTCGTGAATATCGAAGGCTTCTGGGACCCGGTGCTCCTTCTGTTTGAGCGCATGAGCGCCGAGGCCTTCATCCGCCCGGGCCTCGAGCTCAAGGTACTCGTGGTCGAGGGCGTCGACGCTATCATTCCCACGATCGACAAAGCGCTCGCGCCCGTTCCCGCCGCCGCTGAGGCGCAGGCCGAGGCCGAGGTCTCCGCGAAGTTCTGAGAGACGCTAAGGCGTAGGCGCGCCGTCGCGGATCAGCTTGTAATTGATGGAATCGAGCAGCGCCTCGAACGAGGCATCGACGATGTTGGGCGAGACGCCCACCGTGAACCAGCGGTTCCCCACCCCGTCGCGGCTCTCGATGAGAACCCTGGTGACGGCGTCGGTGCCGCCGGTCAGGATGCGGACCTTGTAATCGACGAGGTCGAGATCGTTGATGAAGCTCTGATAGGGGCCGAGATCCTTGCGGAGCGCATTGTCGAGCGCGTTCACCGGGCCGTTGCCCTCGCCGACCGACATCACAGTGGCGCCATCGATGCGCACCTTGACGGTTGCCTCCGACACCGTGACGAGATCACCATTCGCGTTGTGCCTGCGCTCGACCAGAACGCGGAACGAATCCACATCGAAGAATTGCGGCACGTTGCCGAGCATGCGGCGGGCGAGCAGCTCGAAGGAGGCGTCGGCCGCCTCATAGGCATAGCCGACCGCTTCGCGCTCCTTCACCTCATCGAGGAGCCGGCCGACGCGGGGATCGTCCTTGGGGATGGCGATGCCGATGCGATCAAGCTCGGCGAGAATGTTCGCGCGTCCCGCCTGGTCGGAGACGAGCAGCTTGCGCCGGTTACCAACCGCCTCAGGCGGCACATGCTCATAGGTGCGCGGGTCCTTCTGCACGGCCGAGACGTGGATGCCGCCTTTATGGGCGAAGGCCGACTCGCCCACATAAGGCGCGTGCCGGTTGGGCGCGCGATTCAACACCTCGTCGAGGATGCGCGAGGCATGTGTCAGCGTCCGGAGCTTCTCCGGCGTGACGCCGGTCTCGAAGCGCTCGGCGTAGTCGGACTTGAGCATCAACGTGGGGATGATGGAGGTGAGGTTGGCGTTGCCGCAGCGCTCGCCAAGCCCGTTCAGCGTCCCTTGGATCTGACGCGCGCCGGCGCGCACGGCGGCTAACGAATTGGCTACGCCATTGTCAGTGTCGTTATGCACATGGATGCCGACATGATCGCCGGGGATGTGCTTGACCACCTCGCTCACGATGGCCTCGATCTCCTCGGGCAGCGAGCCGCCATTGGTGTCGCACAGCACCACCCAGCGCGCGCCCGACTCGTAGGCGGTCTTGGCGCAGGACAGCGCGTAATCCGGATTGGCCTTGTAGCCGTCGAAGAAATGCTCGCAGTCGATGAGCGCCTCGCGGCCGCTTCCGACGATGGCCCCGGCCGACTCCCTGATGGCGTCGAGATTCTCATCGAGGCTGACGCCGAGCACGACATCGACGTGAAAGTCCCAGGTCTTGGCGACGAGGCAGATGGCATCCGCCTTGGCGGCGAGCAGCGCCTGGAAGCCGGGATCGTTGGCAAGCGACCGGCCCGGGCGCTTGGTCATCCCGAAGGCCGTGAGCCGCGCCTGCCCGAGATCGCGCGTCTCGGCGAAGAGGCGCGTGTCGGTCGGGTTCGCGCCGGGATAGCCCGCCTCGATATAGTCGATGCCGAGCACGTCGAGCTGCTGGGCGATCAGCCACTTGTCCTCGAGCGAGAAATCGACTCCGTGGGTCTGGGCGCCGTCGCGGAGCGTGGTGTCGTAGAGGGAGAGGCGGGTCCGGGCCATGGCTCTTCTCTACACCACGCCGAAGATGAAGTGCAGCGCAAGCAGCAAAGCGAGCGCGAGCACCACGAGCTTGATGACGAAATAGACGCCGTGCGAGCCCTTGAAGGGCGCATCCCTAAGGAACCGGATCATCGGGCGACCTCCCAGGTGGTAACGAGCTCACCCGTCTTGGGGTCCTTGGCGTCTTTCAGCACGATGCCCATGGCTTCGAGCTCGCCGCGGATGCGGTCCGCCTCTTTGAAGTTCTTCGCCGCGCGCGCAGCGTTGCGCGCAGCGATCAATTCGTCGATCTCCTTGCTCACACCAAAAGCTCGGGCAGTGCCATGCGCTGTTCCCACAGCCTCTACGACTCTAGAAGTTTTCTCCAGCTTCCCCGCGCCACCAACGTAGTTCAGCTCAACGTAATCGGGCGTGAGCTGCGCAACCTCGACACCGCTCGTTCTTGCATGCCCGATTAGAGTGCTCTCAAACTGCGTATCGTTGTTGGCCTTAGCAACCCTCAAATCGTACGCGAGCTTAGCTATCGTCGAAGTCAAGGCTGCTGGCCAATCATTGCCAACCGCACCCATTGAGAACACGTACCGAGTGCTTTCCGAAACGACGCCCAGGAACTTCAGGTTAGCTAACGCCTGCAAAGTTGCCTTGTCGCTTCGGTAGACGTCGCTGCGATTATTACGAAGGATAGCAATCGCCGCAGGCATATTTAGGTCATCCGAGAGAGCGCTTATGAGCTCATCCGACGGCTTGAAATCGCGAGAGGCAGCTTCGAGAATATCTACGCTGCGGCTGCCAAGCTTATGAGCTAGGTTGCTGAATGGAAGATACCATTCGGCGAGTTCGTTTCTCGCTGACAGCAACTTGTCGAAAGTCCAATCGATGGGCTGGCGGTAATGCGTCTGAAGCATCGCCCAGCGAATAACATCGCCCGACCAGGGGAACCCTTTCCAGCCGCGAAGCAGCTCTCGCACGGTGACGAAGTTGCCGAGGCTCTTCGCCATCTTCTCCCCCTCGACCTGAAGGAAGCCGTTATGCATCCAGATCTGCGCCATGATCGGGGTCGCGTAGGCGCAGCGCGATTGTGCGATCTCGTTCTCATGATGCGGGAAAACGAGATCGATGCCGCCGCCATGGATGTCGAACATATGCGGCCGCGACAGTCCCGTTGCCGAAAGCTTAGGTCTCGCCTCCTCCCATAGCCATCGGTCGGCCATGGCCGAGCATTCGATATGCCAGCCGGGCCGCCCCGGCGCGGTGATACCGGCGGGCGAAGGCCAGGACGGCTCGCCGGGCTTGGACGGCTTCCACAGCACGAAGTCCATCGGATCGCGCTTATAGGGCGCGACCTCGACTCTCGCGCCCGCGATCATCTCGTCGAGCGAGCGCCCCGAGAGCTTGCCGTAGTCGGGCATCGAGGCGACATCGAAGAGGACGTGGTCCTCGGCCACGTAGGCGCAACCCTTCTCGATCAGCGTCTCAATCATCGCCTTCATCTGGGCGATGTGCTCGGTCGCCCGCGGCTCGACATCCGGATCGAGCGCGCCGAGCGCCCTCATATCGGCGTGAAACTGCGCCTCGGTCTTCTTGGTGACTTGGCGGATCGCCTCGTTCAGAGGCAGGTCGGGATAGTCGTGCGCCGCCCGCGCATTGATCTTGTCGTCGACGTCGGTGATGTTGCGAACATAGGTGACGTGCTCCGGCCCGTAGAGGTGCCGCAACAGCCGGAATAGCACGTCGAACACGATGACCGGCCGAGCATTGCCGATATGGGCGAAGTCGTAGACCGTGGGCCCGCAGACATAGAGGCGCACATTGGCGGCATCGAGCGGCTCGAAGACCTCCTTCGCGCGGGTGAGCGTGTTGTAAAGCTTAAGCGCCACTGACCAAGCCCCTTCGGCTTGAGGCCCGCCGGACGTTCGCGAGTAAAAGAGGTGATAGTTAAAGGGGGAACGATCCGGGCGAGCTTGTTTGCTAGCCCGGAATGATGCCGCACAAAATCATAAGGATGGGTTGCTTTTGCATCATCTTGGGGCCGCTTATGGCTCCTATTGGCGAAAGCGTCAAGCGAGCCATCTTATTGATGCCGCATTGACCCCCGAATTTAACCGCGCATAATGCGTCGTGGCTCCCCGGGGATTGAACCAATCGTGAGCGTGCATCGCGGTCTTCGGCGCGTGATCGCGTCGTCTATGCGGTCGATCGGCGGCCTGCGCCTTGCTGTGCTCGCCGTGTGCGGCATAGGGATCATGGGCGGCGCGGGTCTCGTTCTCGCCCAAGGCGCGAGCGATCAGCAGATCCGCTGCATGCAGCTCCAGCAGGATCTCGCCTCCGCGCAAGGCGGCGGGCCGGGGCGCGATGCGCTGCCGGGGATCGACCAGCAGATCGCCCAGGCCGACCGCGTGTTCCAAGGCACCCAGGCCGCCATGGAGGATGCCGGCTGCTTCCAGAGCTTCTTCATTTTCGGCAAGGCCCTCGTCCGTAGCCCCCAATGCCTCAAGATGAACGATCGCGTCGAGGACGCCCGACGCCAGCTAGCCCAGCTCCAGCAGCAGCGCGAGGCGATCACGGGCGGCGGCGGAAACAAGCGGCGCCAGGCTGAGCTCATGGATGCCCTTGCCCGCAGCGGCTGCAGTGGATACCGAGCGCCGCCCAAGAGAGGCGGCGGACTGCTCGACTTCTTCGGTGGCGGCCAAGAGCAGGAAGAGGAACAGCCCCAGACGCCGGTCTATCGGAGCATCGATCCGAACGGCCGCTATCGCTCGGTCTGCGTGCGGCTGTGCGACGGCTTCTTCTATCCGATCAGCTATTCGACCTATTCGGGCCACCTGGCGCAGGAAGCGCAGGAATGCCAGTCGACCTGCGCCGCCCCTGCCGAGCTCTACGTCTATCGCAACCCCGGCCAAGAGATCGAGCAGGCCATATCGTTGCAGGGCTCGGCCTATATGGATCTCCCGGTCGCCTTAAAGTATCGCAAGGAGTACGTGAAGGGCTGCTCCTGCAAGCAGGCCGAATACAATCCGACCGATATCGAGGCGGCCAACAAGCGGGCCGAAGCCGAAGCTGCGGCGAAGCCTGGCAAAGGCAAAGGCAAGGGCAAGGCGAGCGCCAAAGCCCCCGCACCGCCGGCGCCTGGCGCGCAAGCCGTCCCCGCTGCGGCGCCAACCGGCGACCAAGCCGCCGCCCCGCAGCTCAATCTCGAAGTTACCGGAAGCAACGAGCAAGCGGCTCCTGCTGCACCCGCGACCGTGCCTCAGGCGCAAAAGCCTCCGGCGCCTCCCACGGCCGCTGTTGCACCACCCGCGGCTCCGGCGGCTTCAGCCTCGGCCACGCAACCCGCCTCAGGGCAGCCCGCCGCTGGACAGTCGACCATCGCCAAGAAGGCGACCAAGGCGCCGCCCGCTCCCGCTCCGCAATAACATCACGTCTCTTGGCTGGTCAGGCTAAGCGGCTTTGCCTTGGAGCCGCGCCGTCGCGCGGGCCTTACCAATCAGCGGCAGAAGGTGCTTGAGTTCGGGCCCATGCTCGCGGGCGGTGAGAGCAAGCCGCAAGGGCTGGAACAGCGCTTTGCCCTTGGCGCCCGTCACCTGCTTCACATCCGCCGCCAGCCGCTCCCAGGTCTGCTCGTCCCAGGGCTCTGGGGGCAGAAGCACGACCGCCTGCTTACAAATCGAGGCATCGGTGATCACGGGTTCGAGCGGCCCGTTGACGACCCGCCACCAGATTGCGGCATCGGCTAGCACCGCGAGATTGGACCGCACGGCATTCCAGAAGGCTTCCCCGCCGCCGATTCCCATCGCGCTGAGCCTCATTGCCACGGCGCTAAAGGGAAGCATGTGCAGGAGCTTGGCATTGAGGAGGCGAAGCTCGTGCGGATCGAAGCGCGCCGGCGCCCGCGACAGCTTTCCGAAGTCGAAGCTTTGCGCGAGCTCTTCAAGGCTCTCATGCGGAACGACCGGATCCGACGTGCCGGTGGTCGCCGCGTAGCTGGCGACGGCGAGCGCCTCGATCCCCTCCTTGCGCAACCCCTCGATGGAGAGCGCGCGGTCGCGCTTGGAGAGCGCCTGGCCGTCAGCCAAGACCAGGAGATTGTGATGGCCGAAAGCGGGGGGCTCCGCCGCCAGCGCCAAGAACAGCTGGATCTGCGGTGCGGTGTTCGCCACGTGGTCCTCGCCGCGGATGACATGGGTGATGCCGAGATCGATGTCGTCGACGACGCTCGGCAGCGTGTAGAGATAGGTGCCGTCTTCCCTGACCAGCACCGGGTCAGATAGCGAGGCGGCATCGACATGCTGCTGCCCGCGCACGAGGTCGTCCCAGACGACGTCGCGCTGCTCCAATAGAAAGCGCCAATGGGGCTTCCGCCCTGCGGCTTCGAGGCGGGCCCGCTCCTCGGTCGAGAGCTGCAAGGCGGCGCGGTCATAGACGGGCGGCCGCCCGCGCGCGAGCTGGCGCTTGCGTTTGAGCTCGAGCTCCTCCGGCGTCTCGTAAGCGGGATAGAGGCGGCCGCTCGCTTTCAGCTTCTCGACCGCCGAGTCATAGAGCGCGAAGCGGTCTGACTGGTGGACTTCCTTCGCCCAGCCGATTCCGAGCCAGGTGAGGTCCTCCTCGATGCCGCGCGTAAATGCTGCCGTGGACCGCTTGGCGTCGGTGTCGTCGAGGCGCAGAATTAGTTGCCCGCCCTTGGCGTGCGCGAACATCCAGTTGATGAGCGCGGTGCGGATATTGCCGGCATGGATTCGCCCCGTGGGGCTCGGCGCGAAGCGGACCGTGACAGCCATCTAGAGCTTCTCGCGGAACATGTTGGTGATGGGATAGCGCCGGTCGCGGCCGAAATTCTTGGCGGTGATCTTCACGCCAGGCGCCGCCTGCCGCCTTTTATACTCGGCGAGATAGAGCATGCGCTCGACCTTCTTCACCAGCTCCGGCGCGTGCCCGCGCGCGACGATCTCGGGCAACGGCATCTCGAGCTCGACCAGGCAATTGAGAATGTCGTCGAGCACGTCATAAGGCGGCAGCGTGTCCTGGTCGCGCTGGTTTGCCTTGAGCTCAGCGGTCGGCGCCTTGGTGAGCACGTTCTCCGGAATGACGATGCCGAGAGGCCCGAGGCAGCCCTTGGGCCGCGCGGAATTGCGGTAGCGGGCAAGCGCATAGACTTGGCCCTTATAGAGGTCCTTGATGGGATTGAAGCCGCCATTCATGTCGCCATAGAGCGTGGCGTAGCCGACCGAGACCTCGGACTTGTTGCCGGTGGTGATGACGATCGGCCCGAACTTGTTGGAGATGGCCATGAGCAGGGTGCCGCGCGCGCGGGACTGCAAGTTCTCTTCAGCAGCGTCAGGCGTCGTGCCCTCGAACATCTTGCCGAGGGTGTCGGTCAGCCCGTCCACCGCGGCGTTGATCGGCATGATGTCGTAGCGCACGTGAAGCGCCTCGGCGGTGGCGGCGGCGTCGCTCAGGCTCTCGTTGCTGGTGAAACTGTAAGGAAGCATGACGCAATGCACGCGCTTCGAGCCAAGCGCATCGACCGCCATCGCCGCGCATAGCGCCGAGTCGACCCCGCCGGAGAGCCCGAGCACGACGCCGGGAAAGCCGTTCTTCTCGACATAGTCGCGTAAGCCGGTGATGCAGGCGAGGTAGTTGGCGGCGTCCCCCTCCTCAACCTCGGCAATGGGGCCAGGGAGACAACGCCACTTTCCGCCCTCGCGCCGCCATTCGGTCAGCCCAAGTGCCTCCTCCCAGGCCGGCATCTGCACGGCAAGCGTGGCATCCTCGTTGAGCACGAAGGACGCGCCGTCGAACACGAGCTCGTCCTGACCCCCCACCTGATTGACGTAAGCCAGCGGCAGCCTCGTCTCGGCCACGCGCGTCTCGGCCACGCCGTAACGCACCTCCTGCTTGTCCATCCAATAGGGCGAGCCGTTGGGCACGATCAGAAGCTCGGCCCCCTTCTCGGCAAGCGCACCGCAGACCTCTTCGCTCCAAATATCCTCGCAGACGGGCACACCGACCCGTAAGCCCCGTATGTCGATGGGTGCGGGCAGCGGGCCCGGCGCGAACACCCGCTTCTCGTCGAACACGCCATAATTCGGGAGGTTGTTCTTGAAGCGGAGCGCCTCGATGCGCCCTCGGTCCAAGAGAGCCTGGGCGTTGTAGACGAAGGGCCCGTCGGCGAACGGCAGACCCATGAGCACGGCGGGACCTCCATCCTTGGTATCGCGGGCAAGCGCCTCTAAGGCCTCCCGTGCGGCCTTCTGCAGTGCCGGCTTTAGCACCAGATCCTCGATGGGGTAGCCGGTGAGATAAAGCTCGGTGAAGGCAATGAGATCGGCGTCCGCTTCCGCGGCGCGCGCGCGCGCTTCGCGGGCTTTGCGCAGATTGCCCTCGATGTCGCCGACGACTGGGTTTGCTTGCGCGAGTGCGAGCTTGAATGAGTCCTTGATCGGTCCGGCCATGAGCGGAACTTAGTGGCAGATGTCGGCGTGGCAAGCGCGGACGCGGGATTTCTCCCGCCTACTCTCCGGCGGCAATCGAGAACTCGGGCTCAGGCCGCCCTTCGCGCTCGCGCTTCAGCCTCTCGGCCACGATGAAGGCAAGCTCGAGCGACTGGTCGGCATTGAGCCTCGGATCGCAATGGGTGTGGTAGCGGTCGGACAGGTCGGTCTCGGTGACCGCCTTGGCGCCGCCCACGCATTCGGTCACGTTCTGCCCGGTCATCTCGACATGGATCCCGCCCGCATGCGTCCCTTCGCTCCGGTGGATGTCGAAGAACGACTCGACCTCGGAGAGGATCAGGTCGAAGGGCCGCGTCTTGTACCCGCTGTTTCCCGCCTTGATAGTGTTGCCGTGCATCGGATCGCACGCCCACACCACCGCCTTGCCCTCTCGCTCCACAGCACGAATGAGGGCCGGCAGGTACTTGGCCACCTTGTCGGCGCCGAACCGGGAGATCAGGGTAAGACGCCCCGGTTCGTTTTGCGGACTGAGCACGTCGATAAGCTTGAGCAGCTCGTCAGCGCCAAGGCTGGGACCCACTTTGACCCCGACCGGGTTCTTGATGCCGCGCAGATATTCGATATGGGCGTGGTTGAGATCGCGCGTGCGGTCGCCGGCCCAGAGGAAATGGCCCGAGGTCGCGTACCAGTCGCCCGAGGTGGAATCGACGCGGGTGAAGGCCTGCTCGTAGCCGAGCAGCAGGGCCTCGTGGCTCGTGTAGAAGCTCGTGGTGCGGAGCTGCGGCGTGTTGTCGGCATTGAGCCCGCAGGCGCGCATGAAGCGCAAGGTCTCGGCGATGCGCTCGGCGAGCTCCTGGTAGCGATGCCCGGCGGGGCTGTCCTTGACGAAGCCAAGATTCCACCGATGCACATGTTCGAGATTGGCATAGCCGCCTTGGGCAAACGCCCTGATCAGATTGAGCGTGGCGGCGGACTGCCGGTAGGCCATCAACATGCGATTGGGATCGGGCAGCCGGGCCGCTTCGGTGAACTCGATGCCGTTGACGATGTCGCCGCGATAGCTCGGCAGCGTCTTGCCGCCTTGCGTCTCGGTGGCGCTCGAGCGCGGCTTGGCGAATTGCCCGGCGATGCGGCCGAGCTTCACCACCGGCGAGCCGCCAGCATAGGTGAGGACCACGGCCATCTGCAGGAACACGCGGAAGAAGTCGCGGATCTGATCGGCGCGGTGCTCCAAGAAGCTTTCGGTGCAGTCTCCGCCTTGCAACAGGAAAGCCTCGCCCTTGGCCACGCGGGCGAGCTTCGCCTTCAGCTCGCGCGCCTCGCCCGCGAAGACGAGCGGCGGGAAGGTCGCAAGCTGCTTCTCAACCTGGTCGAGCGCTCCCTGATCGGGATAGACCGGGACCTGCTCGATCTCTTTGGCGCGCCAGCTATCTGGGCTCCATCGCGGTGCCATCGAAGGCTCTCCTTGAAAAGTGAATGCTATATAGGCGATTGGCGGAACCCTGACTAGGCAGGCGGCGTAATTGCCTCGTTCTCTTGAGCGTGCCACATATCCGTTAAGAGCGAGGGAACGGAGCGGACATGGATCGTCACCTCGAGCATGGTCATCACCCGGGCGAGATCGCCAGGCGCCTGAAGAAGGGGCCGAGAGCGAGCTATCTTCGCGACTGGGTCTATGGCGGCATCGACGGCACAGTGACGACCTTCGCCATCATGGCCGGGGTCGTCGGCGCGAGCCTCGAAGCCCGCGTCGTTCTCATTCTCGGGGCCTGCAACCTTCTCGCCGACGGTCTCTCCATGGCCGCCGCCAACTATTCCAGCACCAAGACCGAAATCGATGAATATGAGCATGTGCGCCGCATGGAAGAACGCCATGTGGAGCTGGCGCCCGACGGCGAGCGCGAGGAGGTCCGCCAGATTTTCCAGTCCAAGGGCTTCGAAGGCAAAGCGCTCGATAGCGCTGTCGACGTGATCACCGAGCAGCACGAGCGCTGGATCGACACCATGATGACCGAGGAGCACGGCATGCCGCCGGTGACCCGCTCACCGTCGCGGTCGGCGCTCTTTACCTTTCTCGCTTTCGTAGTGTGCGGGAACGTCCCGCTGCTCGCCTACCTTCTCCAGCTTAAGCAGCCGCTTGCCGTCGCGACCGTGATGACCGGCGCCACCTTCTTCGCCATTGGTTCGCTGCGCAGCCGCTGGTCGCCAACGCCCTGGTGGCGCGCCGGACTCGAGACCTTCGTCATCGGCATGATCGCCGCCCTCGTGGCCTATCTCGTCGGCGACTTTCTGCAACGGATTGTTTGACCTAATCCGCCACCGTTGGCGTTCGCAATCGTGGCACGATAGGGGGCATGGCCATCAAGGAACCAAGCTTCACCCTTGGCATCGAGGAGGAATATCTCCTCGTCAATAAGGACACGCGCGATCTGGCGCAGGAGCCTCCGCCGGCGCTTCTCGCCAAATGCGAGGAGGCGCTGCGCGGTCAGGTGAGCCCCGAATTCCTGCGCTCGCAGATCGAGGTCGGCACCCGCGTCTGCAATTCGATGCAACAGGCGCGCGATCAGCTCGTGCATCTCCGCAGCACGGTCGGCCGCATCGCCGACGAGTTCGGCCTCGCCCCCATCGCCGCTTCGACCCACCCCTTCGCCCAATGGTCGGACCAGCAGCATACCGACAAGGAGCGCTACAACGTGCTGGCCCGCGATCTCCAGCACGTGGCGCGACGGCTCGTGATCTGCGGCATGCACGTCCATGTGGGCATCGAGGATGACGATTTGCGGATCGACCTGCTCGGCCAGGCGGCCTATTTCCTGCCGCATCTGCTTGCGCTCTCGACCTCCTCGCCCTTCTGGCAGGGCAATCAGACGGGCTTGAAATCCTACCGGCTGTCGGTGTTCGACGAGCTGCCCCGCACCGGCGTGCCGCACCAATTCTCGAGCTATAGCGAATATGTGCGCGCCATCGAGCTTCTGGTGAGCGCCGGGCTGATCGAGGATGCGACCAAGCTTTGGTGGGACATGCGGCCTTCCGCGCGCTTTCCCACGCTCGAAATGCGCATCACCGATGTCTGCCCGCTGCTCGAAGACGGCATCGCCATCGCCTCGCTGTATCGCTGCATCCTGCGGCTGCTCTATCGCCTGCGCCGGCAGAACCAGCGCTGGCGCACCTACCCGCCCTTCCTCGTGCGCGAGAACCGCTGGCGCGCCCAACGTTACGGCACCGAGCAGGGCCTGGTCGATTTCGGCAAAGGCGCGGTGGTGCCCTTCCCCGAGCTGCTCGAGGAGCTCATCGATCTCGTCGCCGAGGATGCCGAGCATTTCGGCTGCGTCGCCGAGGTGGCGCATGCCCGCACCATCGTGCAGCGCGGCACGAGCGCCGACCGTCAGCTTGCCCGTTTCGAGGCGGTGAAGGGGCTCGGCGGCAGCGAGCAGGCGGCCCTTGTCGCCGTGGTCGACGGCATCATCGAGGAAACCATGATGCTGCCTTCCGTCATTCCGGCGAAAGCCGGCTAAAGCGTCACGCCCATGCCGCCATCGACATTGAGGCTGGCACCGGTGATATAGGCCGCCTCGTCGGAGGCGAGAAACAGCGCCGCATTGGCGATGTCCTGCGGCGTGCCGAAGCGCCGGAGCGGGGTCTGCGTAAGAAGCGCCTTGGCGATCATCGGATTTGAGATGTAGCGGCCGATCAGCGCCGTCTCGACATAGCCCGGGAGCAGCGTGTTCACGCGGATGCCATAGGGCGCGTACTCGACGGCAAGGCTCCGTGACAGCGCCGACACTGCGCCCTTGGTGGCTGAATAGACCGCCATCTGGCGGGTGTGCTTGGTCGCCATCACCGAGGAGAGATTGATCACCGACGCCTTGCCCGACGCTTTCAGCAGATCGAAGGCCTCGCGCGCGCAGCGGACCGTGCCGTCGAGATTGGTCTTCCACACCCGGTCCCAGGCCTCGTCGTCGATATGGCGGAAGTCGGAGCGCTCGCCCACGCCCGCATTGTTGACGAGTACGTCGAGACGGCCATGGGCCTCGCCGATCAAGAGCATCAGCGCCTTGACCTCCTTCGTGTCGGTAACATCGACGCTGTGGGCGGTAGCGGCGCCGTTGCTCTTGACGATAGCGCCGGCAACCTCCTTTGCCGCCTCGCCGTCTCGGTCCGCCACGATAACGAAAGCGCCTTCGCGCGCGAAAGTCTCGGCGATGGCGCGGCCGATGCCCGCCGCTCCCCCGGTGACAAGCGCGACCTTGTCCTCAAGCCGCCGCATCGGAGCCCGCCACCGGTTCCGGCATCTCCCATTTGTGGCGGAGCGTCACCAGCTCCTCGGCGGCGCTCGGGTGGAGTGCCATGGTCGCGTCGAGCTGGGCCTTGGTCACGCCGAGCCGCAAGGCGACCGCCGCCATCTGCACGATCTCGGCGGCGTCTGATCCGAGCACATGCACGCCGAGCACCTTGTCGGTCTTCATGTCGATGACGAGCTTCATCAGCATCCGCTCGTTGCGGCCGCTCACCATCGAGCGGAGCGGCCTAAAGCTCGTCTTGTAGATATCGATCATCCCATACATCTCGCGCGCTTTTTCCTCGGAGAGCCCCACCGTGCCAATTTCCGGCTGGGAGAACACAGCCGTCGGGATGAAAGTAAGGTCGACCGCCGTGGGCTTATTACTAAACACCGTCTCGGCAAAGGCAGTCGCCTCGTGAATGGCCACCGGCGTCAAGTTCTTCCGGTCGGTCACGTCGCCCACAGCATAGATGCTGTCGACCGAGGACTTGGAGAATTCATCCACCACGATCCGCCCGTTTCCACCCAACTCGACGCCGGCCTGCTCAAGCCCCAAGCCTGACGTGGTCGGACCCCGGCCCGTCGCCGCCATCACCAGATCGGCGGCAATGGAATCGCCGCGCTTGAGGTGGACGCGGAAGCCGCTGCCCTCCTTGTCAATTCTGTCGACGTCGGTATCCATGCGGAGATCGATGCCGCGATTGCGCATGGCCTCAGCCACGCCGTCGCGGAGATCGTTGTCGAAGTCGCGCAACACCTGGTCGCCACGATAAAGCACCGTCACGGCGACCCCGAACCCCCTGAAGATCGAGGCGAACTCCATGCCGATATAGCCGGCCCCGACGATCACGATGCTGGCCGGGAGCTGTTCGAGCTCGAAGCACTCGTTGGAGCTGATCAGATGCTCCTGGCCCGGGAGATCCGGGATCATCGGGTGCGAGCCGGTGGCGACCAGGATCGTCTTGGCGGAAACGGCGGCGTTGCCGTTGCCGAGCTTCACCATATGCGGGTCTTCCAGCGCGGCGTGGGTCATGAAGCGGTCGACGCCCGCCTTCTCCAAGGTGCGGGTGTAGACGCCATTCAGCCGGTCGACCTCGCGGTGGACGTTGCCGATCAGCGTCGGCCAGTCGAAGCGCTCGTTCTCGACAGTCCAGCCGAAGCCGCGTGCATCGGCGAACTCGGTGCGGTAGCGACTGCCATAGACCAGCAGCTTCTTCGGCACGCAGCCGCGGATCACGCAGGTGCCGCCGATACGATATTCCTCGGCGATGCCGACGCGCGCGCCGAGCTCGGCGGCAAGGCGCGCCGCGCGGACCCCGCCGGAGCCCGCGCCGATCACGAACAGATCGTAGTCGTATGCCACGGCTGTCAGGCTCCCGCGCGACGCAACGCTCGCACGCCGCCGCTTCCCGCCACGATAGCCAAATCGGCGAGGCCAAGGAACAGGCCGTGCTCGATCACACCCGGCACCCGCTTCAGAGCGAACGCGAGCACCTCGGGTTCGGGGATAGCGCCGAAGGCGCAGTCGATGATGAGATTGCCCTGATCGGTGACGAACGGCGCATCCCCCGGCCCGGGCCTGAGCTTGATCTCTCCCACGCATCCCGCCTCGGCGGTGATCGCCTCGATCAGCCGCATGGTCGCCAGCAGCCCGAAACGCACCACCTCGACGGGGAGCGGAAACGTTCCAAGCGTCGTCACGAGCTTGCTCTCATCGGCGATGACCACCATGCGGTCCGACGCCGTCGCCACGATCTTCTCGCGCAACAGCGCGCCGCCGCCGCCTTTCATAAGGCGGAGCTGATCGTCGATCTCGTCGGCGCCGTCCACGGTAAGATCGAGCTGGGGCGTCTCATCGAGCGTGGTGAGCGGGATGCCGAGCCGCTCGGCCTGCGCGCGCGTGGCCTCCGAGGTCGGCACGCAAACCACGTTCAAGCCCGACGCCACCCGTCCCGCCAGCGCCTCGACGAAGCGAGCCGCCGTCGATCCGGTGCCAAGGCCAAGCCGCATGCCGTCCTCGACGAGATCGAGCGCAGCCCGCGCGGCGCTGTCCTTGAGGTCGTTGGTCGTGAGCAAGCGCTTCCCCCGCGAGTCAGCCCTGAAGGCCGCCCATCATGGCATATTTCAGCTTGAGAAATTCTTCGAGCAAGGAAGGATCGCTGAGCTGCATGCGCCGCTCTCTACGCCGCCGCTTGTCAGGCTGCAAGGTGCCGTGAGAGAGAGACGCGATGATGAAGGATGCGACCATCGTGTTCGACCTCGACGGCACCCTCGTCGACACTGCGCCGGACCTCACCAATGCCTTGAACCACGCGCTCGCGCGGCACGGCCAGGCGCCGGTTTCCGCCGCGACCGTACGCTCTTTGGTCGGGCTTGGGGCCCGCGTCATGATCGAGGAGGGCCTGCGCCGGGCGGGCGTCACCGGCGACCTCGAGGCGATGCTGGGCGAGTTCCTCGTCCATTACGAGGCGAATATCGCAAAAGAGAGCCGGCCCTTCCCCGGCGCCGTGGCGGCGCTTGAACGCCTCGCATCCTCGGGCGCGAGGCTCGCGGTGTGCACCAACAAGCGGGAATATCTCTCCCGGCGGCTCCTCCAAGAGCTTGAGCTTAAAGACTATTTTGGCGCGGTCGCCGGGCGCGACACCTTCGCGGTGTCCAAGCCCGACCCGGGCCACCTGACCGGCGTGATCGCGCTTGCCGGCGGCAAGACCTCCCGCGCGGTGATGATTGGCGACAGCGAAGTCGATCTCAGGACCGCCAAGGCGGCAGGCGTGCCGATCGTGCTGGTGAGCTTCGGCTATGGAGCGGCGCCCCTCGACAGCCTCGAGCCGGAGGCCATGATCGACCATTTCGACGCGCTTCAGGGCTGCGCTACGTCGCTGTTGATAGGCGGAGCCGCGCGCCGCTTCCGTTCCTGATACGCCTCAATCCCGCCGCAGATCGGTCTTATTTCGACCCGACCGCTCCCAACGAAGAGCCATACTCAGAGCACACTTTCACGCCCCTTAGTGGAGAGGACTTTAGAACTTACTCAAGGAGATACGGGGATGCTTAGACGTGTCGTGATCGGCGTCGCCATGGCTTGCCTCATGGGAGGGACCGCTTACGCCGTTGACGAAGAAACCGGCGATAACGCGTGCACGGAACAGCTCACAGCCGCCGAGGAAGCCGTGCAAAACAAGATCGACGCCAATGCCTTGAACGACGCTGATGCCGAGAAGGTCAACGAGCTTCTCGACCAGGCCGATGCGCAGTGCACCGAGGGGAATTTCAAGGATGCCAGCGCGACGCTTGCCACCGTCAACGGCATGGTCACCAAGGCGAAATAGGCTTTCCGGCCAGGTGGACGGCAGATAGGGATCGTGCCGTCCGCTTTCCGGACGCTGAAGCCCTTGCGCTGCCTATCCTAGTGCGCGCCGCTTCGTCAGGCGGGTTCCTTGACTTATCGAGGGGCCAATCGCTAAATCCCAGCTCCAGCGCATGATCCGGAAAAGTGGACACCGGTTTTCCGAAAAGATCATGCTCAACCGGGAGCATCATCCGGAAAAGTGGACACCGGTTTTCCGCAAGGATGATGCTCAGGTAAGACGCGAAGCGGGCGGTTAGCTCAGCTGGTAGAGCACTGTGTTCACATCGCAGGGGTCGCTGGTTCGAGTCCAGTACCGCCCACCATTAAGCGCCTGAAATAGTTTCGAAAACAGCTCAGGACTTACGAAAAGCTCACCCGGTAATAATGCGTGTCAGCACGGTGTCAGCACCGCAAGCTGAATCCTCGCGAGTGAGTTCTTGGCCCCGGGACTCCGCTTGCTGGATTGAGCCGCTGTTAACCGCTGGGTCGCTGGTTCGAGTCCGGC
>JAENXG010000517.1 GCA_016649675.1 Methyloceanibacter sp. | reverse complement strand
TACCGCGTTCGGCCAAACTGTAAAGCCCCGACCTTCGACATGATCGAATTCGTAACGCCTAGCGCATAGACTGGCGGGGCTGTCCCCTTCAAGAGGCTCGAGGAGGGCCGAATGCTGCGCGAGGAGCTGATCTTTGTCGGGACCTGCGACATCGCGGGCCATGTGCGGGGCAAGGGATTCCCGGCAAGCGAGCTCCCGTCGCGCCGGAAAAAGGGCATCGGCTGGACCCACTCCAACCTAATGCAGACCGCCTTCGGGCCCATTTACGATACGCCCTTCGGCACCGGCGGAGATCTCATGATCGTGCCGGACCCTTCCGCCGAGCTGCGCGTGGATTTCGCCGACGGCTCGGCCCCTGAACATTTCTTCCTCGGTAACATCGAGAACACCGACGGCAGCCCTTGGGAGTGTTGTCCGCGCGAGTTCCTGCGTCGCGCCGTGCACGCCCTGAAAGAGGCGAGCGGGCTCGAGCTGATCGCTTCCTTCGAGCACGAGTTCGTCTATACGGGGAACGAGGAGCGGCCGGGTGACGCCTATAGCCTAGGCGCGTTCCGTCGCCAGGGCGTGTTCGGTGAGAGTCTGGTCGCGGCGCTGCGGGCGGGCGGCATCGAGCCGGACTCGTTCCTGCCGGAATATGGTCCGCGCCAGTTCGAGGTGACGGTCAAGCCGGAACCTGCGCTCAAAGCTGCCGACCAGGCCGTGATCACCCGCGAGATGGCGCGCGCCGCCGCCTTCCGGCTCGGGCACCGCGCCATCTTCTCGCCGATGCCCGTGGCCGATGGCGTCGGCAATGGCGTGCATATCCATTTCAGCCTGCGTGATGCTTCGGGCGCGCCGCAGACCTACGACCCTGCGGGTCCGCTCGGCTTGAGCCAAGCGGCGACGCAATTCGCGGCCGGCGTGCTTGCTCATCTGCCGGCCATCGCCGCGATCACCGCGCCGTCGCCGGTGTCCTATCTCCGCCTCACGCCGAACCGCTGGGCGCCGACCGCGATCGACATCGTGAAGCAGGATCGTGGCGCCGCGCTGCGCGTCTGCCCGGTGTTTGCGGCGTCGAAGAAGAAGGACATCGCCAAAGCGTTCAATCTCGAGTTCCGCGTTTGCGACGCCTCGGCGAGCCCATACCTCGCGCTCGGCGCGCTCATCTTCGCCGGCGCCGATGGCATCGCGCGCAAGCTCGTGCTGCCGGAACCCGAAGGCGCAGCGCAGCCTCTGCCGCGATCGCTCAGCCAAGCGCTTGACGGGATGGCGAAGAGCGAGGCGGTCGCGAGTTGGTTCGGCCCGACTTTCCTCGAAGCCTATCTCCGTCACAAGCGCTCGGAGCTTGCCCACGTGGCAGGGCTCGAGCCGCCGGAGCTCTGCGCGCGCTACGCCGAAATCTATTGAGAAGCCGCAGCGAGCTTCAGCACATCCCCGGTCGACAGCGTCCGGCAATAGCCCCTGAAACAGGACAGCGCCGCCTCGTGCCGCGCCTCCGTCTCCGCCGCGCAGGCATCGTGCACGCAACTCATGTAGTAGCCGAGATCGGCGCCGTCCTTCACCGCGTGGTCGATGCACTGGTCGGTGAGGAACCCCGCCACGAACACGTCCTCGATGCCCATGTTGCGCAGGAGATAGTCGAGGACGGTGGAGTTGAACACGGAGGAGGAGGTCTTAGGCAGCACGATCTCGTCGTTCTGCGGCGCGATCTCGGCGATCACTTGCGCCTCCCACGATCCTTTGGCGACCGACATGTTGGAGAGTTTGTAGTCCAGGCTGCGGTCGCGCCCGTCTTCCGTCAAATTCTCGATCACGGTGTAGATCACCTCGAGGTGAGC
>JAENXG010000044.1 GCA_016649675.1 Methyloceanibacter sp. | reverse complement strand
GAAGCTCAAATGCGAAGGCGGCACCAATCCGCTCTGCAGCAGCATCGGCTGCACGCTGCAGATCTATTTTTGGGACGGGGACACCGCCTGGGACGTCGTCTTCGAGGACATCGTGAAGAGCTACAAGTTCGCCAAGAGCGGAGGCAAGCCCATGATGTACGTGACCACCTCCGGCGACCCTTGCAACAAGCCGACCGCCCAGACCTGCAAATACACCTATCGCCTCGACAAGGACGCCGTCGTCCCGGTCAAGTAGATCCCGCTCTAGGAGCCGGTGGCTGGCGCGGTGATTGCGGCCTCGATCAGCGCCAAGGCTTCGGGCGAGGCCCAATCGGCAGGGCCGATCAGGCGGCCGATCTCCTTGCCGTTGCGGTCGATCACGAGCGTCGTCGGCATGCCCACCGTCTTGACCTTGCTGAACAGCTTACCCGTGGGATCGATGTAAAGCGCCAAATGCGTGGCACCTACTTCCTTCAAAAAGGACGCGGGCCTCTCGGGTCCGCCTTTGTCGATATTCACCGCCACCACCTCGAAGTCCTTACCCCCGAGCTTGGTCTCTAGCTTATCGATCGCCGGCATCTCATCGCGGCACGGCACGCACCACGTGGCCCAGATATTGAGTAGCACGACCTTGCCGCGCCAATCCGCCAGCGACTTGCTCGCCCCGTTGGCGTCAGCGAAGGCCAATTCCGGCAGATCGAGCGGCTTCGGCCGCACCAGCAGCGCCGCCATGGCCCCCTTGTTGAGGCCGGCGAGCGGGCCGGTTGAGACTTGCGCACTGCCCTTCCCTTCGCCGCTTCCTTCATCGCCGCTGGGCTCTGGCCCATTGTCAGAAGGGGCGAAACTCACATATACCGTGCCGAACCCGGCAATCGCCGCCAGTACGGCAGCGACGAGATAGATGGCCGGCGACGCGGCGCGTTGGCGTTGCTTAGCTTTGCTCAAGTCTTCCTCGCTCATCGCCCCTGCCCAGGCTTAAGCTCATGACCAACACCATGTGGGGTGGCCGCTTCGCCGCAAGTCCAGCCGAGGTCATGGAGGAGATAAACGCCTCCATCGACTTCGACAAGCGGCTGTGGCGGCACGACATTTTAGCCTCAAAGGCGCATGTCGCCATGCTCGCGGCGACCGGCATCATCAAGGCCAAGGAAGCCGATCAGATCGCGCGCGGTCTCGATCAGGTCCGGGCCGAGATCGAGGGCGGCACGTTCGTCTTCTCCCGCGCGCTCGAGGACATCCACCTGAATATCGAGAGCCGCTTACGCGAGCTGATCGGCCCGGTGGCCGGCAAGCTGCACACGGCGCGGTCGCGCAACGACCAGGTGGCGACCGACTTCCGGCTTTACTTAAGGGACGAGATCGAAGCCATCGACGGCGCGCTCAGCGCGCTTCAGCTGGCGCTCGCCGAGAAGGCGCTGCAGCACGCGGCCGCCGTCATGCCGGGCTACACGCATCTGCAGACCGCCCAGCCCATCACCTTCGGCCACCATTGCCTTGCTTATGTCGAGATGCTCGCCCGCGACCGGGGCCGCTTCGCCGACGCCAGCAAGAGACTGTCTGAGTGCCCCTTGGGCGCGGCCGCGCTGGCCGGCACGAGCTTCCCGATCGACCGCGACATGACGGCGAAGGCGCTCGGCTTTGCGCGGCCATCGGCCAATTCGCTCGACGCCGTCTCGGACCGCGACTTTGCGCTCGAGATCCTGGCGGCGTCCGCCATCGCCGCCATGCATCTGTCTCGGCTCGCCGAGGAGATCGTGATCTGGACCTCGCCGCAATTCGGCCTGGCGCGGCTCTCCGACAAGTTCACCACCGGTTCCTCGATCATGCCGCAGAAGCGGAACCCCGATGCCGCCGAGCTCGTCCGCGCCAAGACCGGGCGAATCGCCGGTGCCTTCCAGGCACTTCTGATGGTGATGAAGGGACTCCCGCTGGCCTATGCCAAGGACATGCAGGAGGACAAGGAGCCCGTCTTCGATGCCCTGGATGCGCTGAAGCTTGGGCTTGCCGCCATGACCGGCATGGTCGCCGACCTCGAGCCGGACCTCAGCGCCATGAAGCGGGCGGCCGCCAGCGGGCATTCGACGGCCACCGACCTTGCCGATTGGCTCGTGCTCAATCTCGGCCTCCCCTTCCGGGACGCCCACCATGTGACCGGCAAAATCGTGGCTTTGGCTGAGGCCAAGGGCTGCGAGCTGAAAAAGCTGCCTTTGGCCGATTTCCAGTCGGTGGAAAAGCGCATAACCCCGGACGCTTATGCTGCCCTCGATGTCGCAGGCTCGGTCAAAAGCCGGACAAGCTATGGGGGTACGGCGCCTGCAAATGTGCGGCGGGAGGCAAGAAGGTGGATAAAGCGTTTGGAGAAGCAGGCCCTGTCGCGATAAAAGGATGGGTAAGGGCCGCGAACAGGCTCGAGAATCAGGGGCACGACCATGGGAAGCGCAGTGCGCATCCTTTTAGCACTTTTGCTGGTGATGGCTGTTGGGCTTAGCGCCTGCGGACGGCGGGGCTCTCTCGATCGGCCTAAGGCGAGCTATCCCGAGGCGAATGCCGACCCGTCCACCAAGATGTCGAAAGTTCCGGACCGTCGCCTTTGGATCGATCGTCTGCTCCAATAAGCCCCCTTCCCTCCAATGCACCATTTCGCCTACCGGCGCGGCGTGTCCCACACCAATGTGCTCCACGCCGAAGAGGTCGACCTTTCCGATCTCGCCGCCGCCGTGGGGACGCCCTTCTATTGCTATTCGACGGCGACGCTTGAGCGCCACTACCGGGTGTTCGCCGACGCCTTCTCAGGCACCCCCAACACGCTCGTCTGCTATTCCGTCAAGGCCAACTCAAGTCTCGGCGTGCTCGCCACGCTTGGCCGCGCCGGTGCCGGCATGGACGTCGTTTCCGAAGGCGAGCTTCGCCGCGCACTTGCCGTCGATGTTCCTCCCGCCAAGATCGTGTTCTCGGGCGTCGGCAAGACACGCGCCGAGATGGCCTTTGCCATCGACCGGGGCATCTTCGCCTTCAACGTCGAATCGGAGCCGGAGCTTCGCGCGCTGAGCGAGGTGGCAGACGCGCGCGGGGCGGTTGCCCGCATCGCCTTCCGCGTCAACCCCGATGTCGACGCCAAGACCCACCACAAGATCGCGACCGGAAAGGCCGAGAACAAGTTCGGCGTGCCTTTCGCCGAAGCTCCCTCCCTCTACGGCCTGGCGAGCGAGCTGCCCGGCATCGAAGCCACCGGCGTGCATATGCATATCGGCAGTCAGATCACCGACCTCTCGCCCTTCAGGAACGCCTTCGCTCTTTTGCATGAGTTGGTCGGCACATTGCGCGCGCAGGGCTTTGCGATTGGCTTCGTCAATCTCGGCGGCGGGCTCGGCATCCCCTATCGGAGCGACCAGCCCGAGCCTCCCCTTCCCGCCGACTATGCGAAGCTGGTTGCCGAGGAAGTGGGGGACTTAGGCGTGCGACTCCTGTTCGAGCCGGGGCGCATGATTGCCGGCAATGCCGGCATCCTTGTTTCGCGCGTCCTCTACGTTAAGCATGGCGCGTCGAAGACCTTCACCATCGTCGACGCCGCGATGAACGATCTGATGCGTCCCACCCTCTATGAGGCCTATCACGAGATCTTGCCGGTGATGGCGCCCGAGCCCGGAACGCGCACCATCGTTACCGACGTGGCGGGGCCCGTTTGCGAGACCGGCGATTATCTTGCGCTTGCGCGGCCGCTTCCCGAGCTTCGCGCCGGCGATCTCATTTCGGTGATGACGGCAGGAGCCTATGGCGCGGTGCTTGCGTCGGAGTATAACAGCAGGCTCCTGGTCCCCGAGGTGCTCGTGGCCGGAGACCGTTACAGCGTGACGCGGCCGCGGCCGAGCTACGACGACATGCTGGCGAAAGAGCGGCTGCCCAACTGGCTTTAGCTTCGAAAGCGGCGCTCGAAGCCTCGGTTTCGCCCGCTTCTCGACCCAAGTTACCGTCTTCCGCCGCTAGTGCTACAAAGTGACGATGATGCGATCTGTGTTTCGACCCAAAGCCACGCCCCAAGAGGGGACAGAGGATAGCGCGCTCGGCCGGCGCCTCGAGCGCCGGGTGCGTCTCAGCGGCTTGGCGCTCCTCGGCGAGCGCATCTGGGAGGCGTTGCTCTGGCCCTTCCTCGTCGCGTGCGCCTTCCTCATCGTGTCGCTCCTGGACGTGTGGAGCCTTCTGCCGCCGCTCGTCCATCGCGGCCTGCTCGGCGCCTTCGGGCTTGCGCTTCTCGTCTCGCTTCTGCCGCTCATCCGGCTGGCGCTGCCGACGCGCGCCGAGGCGCTGCGCCGGCTTGAGCAAAACGCCAATATCAAGCACCGGCCTGCTTCATCTTATGAAGATCGCCTCGGCGCCACGCCGCCAAAAGAGACGGCGCTGCTGTGGGCGGCTCACCGCGAGCGGCTCGCCCGGCTCGTCGCCAAACTCAAACCGTCCTGGCCCGCACCGCGGACCGACCGCAAGGACCCTTATGCGATCAGAGCCGCGCTCCTGCTGGCCGTTGTCGCTGCCCTGCTTGCGGCCGGCGGCAATGGCCTGGACCGCCTGCGCGCGGCCTTCTCGCCTGGCGCCGTTTCCGCTACGGCCGCGCTTCTGAGACTCGATGCCTGGGTGACGCCCCCGGTCTATACCGGCATCCCGCCGATCGTCCTTGCCGATGGCAGCGAGCCGGTGGGAGCGGGTGCGGAGAGCTTCCGCGCCCTATCGGTCCCTGAGCGAAGCGAGTTGATCGTCCGCACCCATGCGCCCCAAGGCGAGAAGGTGAGCCTGACCACGAGCAACGACGACGGGTCCGAGCTCAAGACGGTCGAGCCCAAGCAGGGCGGTGCCGAAGGACTGGTCGAGTTCGACGTGGCGTTGACGCAGCCAGTCAGCGCCGATGTCAAGATCGGCGGCCAGACCGTCTCCAAATGGCGGTTCGACCTGATCAAGGACGAGGCGCCCACCATCAGCCTGATGGGCAATCCGACCACGACCCCGCGCGGGGGCTTGCGCCTCGTCTTCCGCGCCGACGACGATCATGGCGTGGCGAGCGCGGAGGCCAAGTTCGCGCTCAGCGAAGGCGAAGAGGCAAACCTTGCCCCGCTGCCGGCCGAGCCTAGCGCCAAGGTCGCAGCCGATCCCCTGCTCGAGCCACCGGTGATGCCGCTACAATTGCCCCACGCCCATGCCAAGCGGGCTGACGGCCATGCCACGCAGGACTTGACCGCCCATCCTTGGGCCGGGCTCAAGGTGCGCATGACCCTGATCGCCCGCGACCAGGCGGGACAGTCGGGGGAGAGCACGCCCTATGAATTCGTACTGCCCGAGCGCACCTTCACCAAGCCTCTCGCCAAGGCGGTGGTCGAGCAGCGCAAGCGGCTGGTGCGCGAGCCGGACTCGGCCGAAAGCGTCGGCCGCGCGCTCGAGGCGCTGACCTTGGGCGGCGAGAAGGTCATCGACGACAGTTTCATCTATCTGTCGCTGCGTGACGCTTATTGGCGGCTCGCCAGCGACGCCTCCCGTGCCAGCGTCGCAAGCGTGGTCAACCAGCTCTGGACGGTGGCGCTGCGCATCGAGGAGGGCGACTTGCCCGAGGCCGAGCGAGAGGTGAAGACGGCGCAGGACGCCCTCGCGCAAGGGCTGAAAGAGAACGCCTCGCCGGAGGAGATCAAGCGCCTCGTCGACGAGCTGCGCAACGCGCTCTCCCGCTACCTCCAGGCGCTCGCCTCGCAGGCCCAAGACAAGGGCAACATGCCGGCGCAGGACAAGCAGAACGGCGATCAGCTCGTCTCCCAGCAGGACCTCGACAAGCTCCTCAAGAACATCGAGAAGCTGGCCCAGTCAGGCTCCAAGGACATGGCCCAGCAGATGCTGTCTGAGCTCAAGGACATTCTCGACCGCCTGCAGACCGGCAGCTTCCCCGAAAGCGCGCAGCAGCAGCGTGCGAGCCGCATGATGAAGGATCTGAGCGACGTCATCTCGAAGCAGCAGAAGCTGCTCGACGACACCTTCAAAGCCAAGCGCGAGCAGAATCCAGCGGGCGACAGCGCGAGCCAGCAGTTCGAGGTGAGCCCTCCCGGCCAGCCGCTCGAATTCGGTCCCGGCATGAGCATGGCGCCGCTCTTCGAGATGCCGGGAGAGGCGCAGCAGGGCAGCGCGAAGGGACAGGGCGAGTCCGGCAAGCAAGGCGCCCCACCCGGGTCGGGACAGATGGAACAAGGAATGCAGCCTCCCGGCCCCGGCCAGCGCTCTGGCCAGCACAGCCAGCTCGGCGACCGCCAGGAGGAGCTCCGCGACAAGCTGCAAAGCCTGATCGACCGCTTCCGCATCGAAGGCGCGAACCCGCCTGACGAGTTCGAGGGCGCCGAACAGGCCATGAAGGAGGCCAAGCAGGAACTCGGCGAGGGTAATCTCGACAACGCGACGCAATCGCAGAGCCTCGCGCTCGAGCGCTTGCGCAAAGGTGCGCAGTCCATGGCCGAGCAGATGATGCAGGGCAGCGAGTCGCAAGCCGGCCAAGGCCCCGGCAATAACGGGCGCGATCCGCTCGGCCGCCCGGATCGCAGCAACCGGCCCGACCTCGGCCTGTCGGTGAAGGTCCCTGACGAGATCGATATTCAGCGCGCGCGCGAGGTTCTCGACGAACTTCGCCGGCGGATTGGCGAGCCGGCGCGGCCGGCCATCGAGCTCGATTATCTCGAGCGCCTGATCAAGCCGTTCTGATTTCGCTCACAAGATCACAAGCCCGTAATGGGTGAGGATGGCGATCAGGCTGATCGATCCGAGCACCCCGAGATAGACCCCGGTGAGCAGCCCTTCGGGCCAGCGGTCGCGCGCTTTGCTGCGCAGCGCCTGCACGATCACGACCGGCGGAATGAGCGCCCCGACAAAAGCGAAAATGAGATTGACCGTGCTCATGTGGCAGCCACCTCGCCGATGAAGGGAAGCTCGCGGTAGTGGTGCGCGAGGTCCATGCCGTAGCCCACCACGAAGACCGGCGGGCACTGAAACCCGGTGAAGTCCGGCGTGATCGCCGCCGCGCGGGGGACCTCCTTGTCGATGAGGACGCAGGTCCGCACCCTCCGCGCGCCGCGCGTCTCCAGGAGCGCCCTGGCGAAGGCCAGCGTCCGGCCGGAATCGAGGATGTCGTCGACGATCACCACATCCCGGGCCTGAAGCTCGCTCTCCACGTCGCGCAAGATCCTGACCTCACCGCTCGAGGCGGTGCCCGCGCCATAGCTGGCCAGGAAGATGAAGTCGATCTCCGGCGCAAGCCCCTGCCGGTGGAGCGCCCGGATCAGGTCGGCGGCGAAGATGAAGCTTCCCTTCAGCACGGCGACGATGATGAGATTGTCGAGACTTGAAGCGGCGATCTCTTGCGCCAGCTCCTCGACCCTTCGCGCAATTGTCTCGGCGCTGATGAGCGGCCTGATGGCGTGCGCCGCCGCAGTCATGAACTTAATCAGCCTTGGCGAAACGAACCTTGACGCTGCGGACATTGCTTGGCGGCGAGGGAATTTGCCGCAAGAACGGCGCATGCTCGCCGGCCGCAAGCTCGGGCTCGCCGACCTCTGTCGTCCACTCCGAAATCTCTTCTCCGCTCTCGTCCCTGAGCGCGATCACCACGGTCGGAACGTCGAGCACGGCACCCGTCAAATTCACCACATCGCCCTGCACCTCGAGCACGGGCTGACCGCCATCGCTCGTCCAGCCGTAGCGGACGCCCTGGAAGGCAAGCCCGTGCGCCCCGACCGGCATGCCGAACAGCGCGTAGAGCCGGGAAGCGCCGGGCAGGACCGACATGACTTTTGCCGGCGCCAGCACAAGCAAGCCGACGACGGTCGCGACCAAGAGAGCGAGCACCGCCCACCCTATGGCAACGACGGGAGGCTTCTTCCGCGCCGGCCGCTCCCTGGGAAGAGTTCCGCCGTCCAGGCCCGCCATGGCGGCTTCGACCAGAGCGGGGTCAGCCAGAGCAGCGTCGGCCAAAGCGGCATCGCCCCTGCCGCCATCACCCATGCCGGCATCGCCAAAGCCCGCGTCCATCGTCGCATCGCCCATGGCGGCATCAGCCATGTCGGCAGGAGCAGAAGCGGTCCGGGCCGGAGCCGGAGGGGTGGCTGGAGCAGGCGTCCGCTTTGCCGCCAGCCGCGCGAAAATCCCGCCGGACTTCTCTTTGACGGGAGGGGCCTCTTCCACCGCTTCGTCATTAAAATGCGCCGCTTGAGCGGCAAGGTCCTCTTCGCCGGCGAATTCGGCATCGGACGTGCTGGGTTGGGAGAGCCTGTCGCTCAAGCTCGGCTCAGGCGGAGCTTGAGGCGCGATCCCTGCGAATCCGCGCATGGCAGTGTTGACGTTGGCTGCTGGCTTAGGGGGCGCGGGCGGCGGCGCTTTTGGCGGCTTCGCCGCGACGGCGGCCTCGAACGCGGGCGTTGCAACCACGGCCGGCTCCGGCAATGTGGTGACCGGCAGCGCCTGCCAAACATGGGCGCATTTGCTGCAACGGACCTTGCGCCCCTCAGGCGGAAAGACAGCCGCCGTCTCGTAGCGCGTCCCACAAGCTGGACAGATAATGAGTGTTGCCATCGGAAAAGCCAAAATGGCCCGTTACCCTGGGATTCGCGGCGGCCCCATGCCGTTGCCCAAATCCATTGATACCGGACCGGGACTTCAGCATAAAGAGCCAGTCGTCCGCAATGTTAAGAGGCTTAAGGAACACGGGTGATCCGCTTTGACAATGTCGGACTGCGTTATGGCACCGGCCCGGAGATCTTGCGCGACCTCACCTTCCACGTGCTTCCCGGGTCGTTTCACTTCCTGACCGGGCCGTCGGGGGCCGGAAAAACGTCGCTTTTGCGGCTTCTTTTCATGTCGCTCCGGCCATCCAGAGGGCTGATTTTCGTGTTCGGCGAGAACGTGGCGGAGCTGTCGGCGGGCGGGCGGGCCGAGCTCAGACGGCGAATTGGCATCGTGTTCCAGGACTTCAGGCTGCTTGACCACCTCACCACGTGGGAGAATGTGGCGCTCCCCTTGCGCGTCATGGGCAAGAAAGAATCAGATTATCGGGACGACGTGACCGACCTGTTGCGCTGGGTCGGGCTCGGCGAGCGCATCGATTCCTACCCGGAGATCCTCTCCGGCGGGGAGAAGCAGCGCGCGGCGATCGCCCGCGCCGTGATCGGGCGCCCCGAGCTGTTGCTCGCCGACGAGCCCACCGGCAACGTCGATCCCGTCATCGGCAACCGCCTTTTGCGCCTCTTCGTGGAGCTCAACCGGCTCGGCACCTCGGTCATCATCGCGACCCACGATTATGCCTTGATGGAGCAGCTCGACGCTCCGCGCCTCGTGCTCTACGACGGCCATATACAGGTTCACAGAAGCAAGTGACCTTCCTTTCCGACATTCGGGAATATCCCTGGACGAGCCTGCTCACCGGGCTTCTCCCCGCCCGTCTCGCCGGGCTCTTGCCTCAGCGCCTCCAATCGAGCACCGCGCAGATCGTGCCGGCGGCGTCCATTGCCGGCAACGCCTTGACCGTGGTGATCGCCATCATGTCCTTCCTCGCCTGCCTGACCGCGGGCGCTGTGTACATGGTCAATCAATCGGCCAAGGCCTGGGTCAACGACATCGCGAGCGAGATCACTGTCGAGCTCGACCCCGTCAACACCGCCGACATCGAGAAGAAGATGACGCTCGTCTCGCTCTTTCTCGCCAAGCAGAACGGGATCACCCGGGTGAAGCCGCTGACCGCCGACGATTCGGCCAAGCTGCTCGAGCCATGGCTCGGACAGTCGGCCGCGCTGGACGCCTTGCCCATTCCCCGGCTGATCGCAGTGGAAATCGACCGCTCCAACCCTCCCGACATCCCGCTCATCAAGGACGCCCTGTCGCAGAACTTCGAGGGCGTCACCCTCGACGATCACAGCCGCTGGCAGGCCGAGATCCGCACCCTCACGCGCTCGGCGGCACTCGGCGGCCTCGCCGTGCTCGGCCTCGTCGCGGCCGCGACCATCGCCGTCATCGTCTCGGCGACGCGCAGCGCCATGGCCTCCAACCGCGAGATCATCGAGGTCCTGCACTTCGTCGGCGCCAATGAGCGCTTCATCAGCCGCGAGTTCGAGCGCCACTTCCTCGGACTTGGCGTCCGCGCCGGGCTCATGGGCGCGGTGGCCGCGGCCATCGCCTTCCTCCTCCTGCCGCTGATGATGCATATGCTGGGCGGCGGGGTGGTCACCGAAGCCGACACAAGCCGCCTCATCGGCTCCGGCGAGCTTGATCTGTCTGGGTATTTTCTCTGTGTGCTGGTGGTCGTCGTCGTCGCCTGTCTGTGCATGCTCACCTCTAGGCTTGGCGTGATCCGCGTGCTCAAGTCCTACGCTTGACAGCCCCCCTTTTTCCCCGGCAAGGACCGCAGCAAGCCGATTTCGCCCGCCCGCGATTTGTGCCTATTCTTGCGGCCGTTTGGCAGCGTTGGAGTAAGCCGTGAGTGAGGAAGAGGAAGACAGACCGGGGCGCTTCAGCGGCTTCGTCGGTGGGGTAAGGCTCATCTTCGATTTTTTGCTGCTGATCGTGGTGCTGCTGATCATCGGCTTCATCTTGTTTGCGACCGGCATTGCGCATGAGCGACCAGGTCCGCAACAGAGCGCCGACGGTATCACCGTGCTCACCGGGGGCGCCTCGCGCATCGACCAGGCGATGAAGCTGTTGGCGCAGGGCAAGGCCAAGCGCGTCCTCATCACCGGCGTCAATCGCACCACCACGACCGAGGAGCTGAAGGATCTCGCGAGCCAAGGCGACCAGTATTTCGCCTGCTGCGTCGACATCGACAAGGAGGCCCGCAACACCATCGACAACGCCACCGAGACAAGCCAGTGGGTGGCGCTCAACCACTACCGCTCGATCATCGTGGTCACCTCGAACTATCACATGCCGCGCGCTCTCGCCGAGCTTGGCCGCGCCATGCCGGGCGTGGTGCTCATCCCCTATTCGGTGGGCGACAACAACGTGCATCTCGACCGCTGGTGGAGCTATCCCGGCACCACCAAGCTGCTGCTCTCCGAATATCTGAAATATCTGCCGGCGCTGGGGCGGCTTGGCGCGACCAATCTCGTGCGGGTGTTGCTGCCGGGCGGCGATACCGTTGCCGCCGGCGCGCCGGAGCCGTAACCGCCTTGGGCCGAACGGCGCGCGCGCTCCTCTTCAATGTGCTGTTCTATGTGACGACCACCTTGTTCGTCGTCCTCGGCAGTCCGCTGCTGTTCGGCCCACGACGCTGGGCGATGGCGGCGCTCGCCGTGCATGCGCGCTTCGAACTCTTTCTCTTGCGGCACATCGTCGGCACGCGTCTTGAGGTGCGGGGCCAGGAGAAGCTGCCCCAAGGGGCGTGCCTCGTCGCCTCCAAGCATCAATCGGCCTGGGAAACCTTCGCCCTGATCCCGCTGTTCCGCGATCCCGCGCTCCTGATGAAGCGGGAGTTGTTCTGGATTCCCTTTCACGGCTGGTTCTCACGCAAATTCGAGATGATCCCGGTCGACCGCGACAAAGGCCCCACCGCGCTCCGCCGCATGCTGCGCGAGGCGAAGAAGCGCGTGGAGGACGGGCGCGAGATCATCATCTTCCCTGAGGGCACGCGGCGGCCTCCGGGCGCGCCCCCCGACTACAAGACGGGCGTCGTCCTCCTCTATGCGGCGCTCCGCGTCCCTTGTGTGCCGGTGGCGCTCAATTCCGGAGTGTTCTGGCCAAGACGAAGCCTCGAGCGCCGTCCCGGGACCATCGTGGTCGAGTTCCTCGACCCCATACCGCCGGGCTTACCCAAGGCCGAGTTCCTGAAACGACTCACCGACGCCATCGAGACCGCTTCGAGCCGCCTTTTGGCCGAGGCAAAGGCCCAGGAACCGGGCGTTGGCCTAGCTGTTAACCTTTGAATGCTTGACTGAGGCTCGGCACGCGTTCTACCTTTGTTCTTGAGATTCGTGATGCCGTCTTGAATTCGTCACCGCCGAACCCATTTGACAGCTCGATTTACTGGTTAACGGACCCGGACCCCATGTGGATGCGCAAAGAGGAGGCTGAAACTGCCCAATGGGGCCCCGCCGACGAGCCGGCGCTGGTTTGCTCCGAGGCAGCCTTCGCCCAGGCCTTCCATTATTGGCGGGGGGCCTCGGGTCGCCGTTATCTGCATAGCGTCTATACGCTGATCGGCTGCCCCGCCCTGCCCCGGGCCAACTACATCTTCGTCCGCCGTTACGAGGACGGGAGGCGCTTGGCGCTGGCCTTCGGCCAGACCAAGGACGAGGCGGCCACCCTCAATCTGGCCCATCTGCGTCATGAAGGCGCCAAGTGCGGTGCGAACGAGGTGCATATCCACCTCCTGGCCGAAACCGCCGACGAGCGCCTCTTGGTCGAGGCCGATCTCGTGGCGGCGCATACGCGGCGGCTCGCGGCCAACGCGGCCTAAACCCTTTTCAAGTCGGATGAATGCCTAGCGGCGGGAGAGTTGCTCGAGCCGCTGCTGCATGGCGGTAAGCTCGGCCTTCAGCGTCGCGATCTCGTCGTCGGAAGGCTTGCTGTTCGAGCCCGTGGTGGCATCGGCATGCGCGGCTTCGCCACCGTGAGCATTGTTGCCGTCGCCGGCGGCCGTGGAGAAGGGGCTGAACAGGCCGAGCGCGCGCTCGAAGGTGGCGAAATTCTTCCGCACCTGCTCCTGCATCGCCTCGAACGCCGACGTACCGAAGGTGTGAGCGAATCGCTGCCGATACTGCTCCTGCTGGCGAGTGAGTGAGTCGAGGCTGAATTCGAGATAGCTCGGCACCAGCTTCTGCATGCTGTCGCCGTAAAAACGGATGAGCTGGCGCAGAAAACCGATGGGCAGAAGGTTCGTGCCCCTGCTCTCCTGCTCGACAATGATCTGGGTCAGGACGGAATGCGTGAGGTCTTCGCCGGTCTTGGCATCGTAGACGACGAAGTCTCGCACCGACCTCACCATTTCGGCGAGGTCCTCAAG
>JAENXG010000220.1 GCA_016649675.1 Methyloceanibacter sp. | reverse complement strand
GGGGCGCCGAGGCGGCGATGCCTTTCCCCTAAAGGAGGACAGAGAATGCCTAAGATGCGAGTTTTCTTAGCAGTGCTGACGGTTGCGGTGTGTGCCTTGGTCGGCGGAATTGCCGCCTTTGCTTCGCCGATGAGCTCGATTGGCCCATTGCCTGGAAGCTCTGCCGTCGTTCCGGTAGGCTACTCGAGTTGCTGGTGGAAGTATGGGTGCAAATACTGCCGGTACTGCAACTACTACGGCAGTTGCTCCACCGTGAAACAGTACTGCAAGCAGAAGAGAAGCTACTACTACTAAGGGCTTGAGGGGCAGGCGGGCGATAGGCCCTGCCGCTCGCTAACGCGCAAACGCCGGGCTAGTGCCCGGCGTTTGTCTTTGTTCTTAAGCTCGCGCAAATAGCTGCCCGTCCAGGAGATGGCCCGGACCGATGACCGCTATGATGTAAAGCTTGAGCGTTAGCGATCGAGCGAGCGGTTGCCGCTAGCCGCGCTCGCGCACCGGGTTCATGAAGCCCGGCGTCCTGCCGAGCATCGTATAGGGGTGGGCCAGTGACGCCACGCGCATCGTGCGGCTCGAGGCCTGCCTGGCGGCGGCACGATACCCCTTGGAAGACGAAGCGAGCCGGGCGGTCTTTACCGCGCCCTTGCTTGCGAGCTTCGCAGCGCGCTTGCCGGCATGATACGGCTTCTCCGCCGCAGCCAACTTCACCATCTCCTGCCGGACATGGTTCTTGGCGAGCTGCCTCGTCTTGGAGGAGGCTTTCCATGCCACGGTCGTCGGCTTGGACGTCGCGCGCGCGGCGAAGCTCCTCTTGAGGTGCGTCTGCAGAGCGAGGGATTTCGCCTTGGTCCGCGTGGCGGACGCCTCGGTTGCCGCGCTCTTCGCCTGCGCATTGGCGCCTTCCGAGGCGGCCAAAGCCAAGCCTTTCTTGGCTTTTGCGGCAGCGTCGCCCAGAGCGGCAAGGGCGCTGCCGCCGTTTTCGGTGGTGGTCACCACTCTCACTTTGGCGGTCCCGGCATCGATCATCCCGATGCTCGCTGCCGCGGCCTTCGACAGGTCGATGATTCGCCCGCCTATGAAAGGTCCGCGGTCATTGATTCGCACGACCACCGAACGGCCATTGGTCAGATTCTCGACCAGCACCCTCGTGCCGAACGGCAGCGAACGATGCGCGGCCGTCAGTTCGTTCGCGTTCATTGGCTCGCCGCTCGCCGTGCGCGAGGTCAGCGCGTACCATGAAGCGTGGCCGACCTGGTCGGCGTGGGCGAGATCGACAGGTAGCAGCGCAGCCGCGCCGAGAAGCCCCACCGAAATCATCTTGGCTCGCATTTCGAACATGCGTTGTGCTCCTTATTCGATTGTTTGGGAGGTTTAAGAGACCGGCGAAGAGTCAAGCCGGCTGCACATGTTAGTGCGCCCCGTAACCTACCGAGTAAGAAGGCGAAAAATCGACTCAGGAGGGGTAATAGAAGGGCGATTTAGGGGCGCGGGGGATTTACCCTGTTGTTAAG
This sequence comes from Methyloceanibacter sp., assembly GCA_016649675.1. Classification (GTDB taxonomy): domain Bacteria; phylum Pseudomonadota; class Alphaproteobacteria; order Rhizobiales; family Methyloligellaceae; genus Methyloceanibacter. The sequence continues at coordinate 2,956 of JAENXG010000220.1, read as the reverse complement.
GTTGACCTAGGTCAGCTTGCGCCGTTAGCCCGGTGCACGTGCTTGCGCTGGAGAACGACTGAGGGGCGTGACCAGGAGGCGCGTCTGATCATGAAATCGTTTCGCCGGGTTTGCTCCAGGGACGCCCGAGGGGGGATGCCACTCCGTATCCGGGCCGACGCCGCTTTCAGGCAGATCCCGCCCATTTCTTGGGCTGGGCCCGGCTGTGCCTAATCCTTTGTCATCTAACGCCTAATCCTTGCCCTTTTCGACGTATACTGTAAGATTGTCGCTTGCAGAGCGAACACCAAGGAAACACTCAAGGAAGGACTTTGGGACCACCTGTGATGCCCCAGAAGAAAAAGACTCAGGAGATGCAGGAGAGCCAACAGCTCTTCCCTGGCACGTTTACGCCTTCGGGCCGCGAGCCGATGACCGGGGCCCAGGCCTCGTGCCTCAAGATGCTTGCCGAGGAGGTGCAGGAGCCGGCCGCCTTTGAGCAAGGCTTGAGCAAACGCGAAGCCTCGCGGCGGATCGATGTGCTCACGGAAAAGCTAAGGCTCGGCGAGCTGCCGCCGCACACGGATTAGGATTGCCGTCCCGCGCGCTGGCTGACGCGTTGGCAGTGGCGCGAGGATCATGGCGATGGCCGGATTGCGTTCGGCGGGTTTCCTTCGACTTGCCGCAGGCCTTCTCGCCGTTCAAGCGTGGCTGATTGCCGATGCTTCGGGCACTACGATGGCTCTGACGCTCTCCTCCTCCGCCTTCAAGCCTGGCGGCAAGATCCCCGCGAAATACACTTGCGAGGGCGACGACATCTCGCCGCCGCTGTCCATTGCCGGTGCGCCGGAAGGCACCAAGAGCCTTGCGCTCATCCTTGACGACCCCGACGCGCCTGATCCCAAGGCGCCAAAGCGCGTCTGGGTGCATTGGGTCGTCTACAATCTGCCGCCGGACACCGACAGCCTCCCCGAGGATGCGAGTCGGGCCGGGCTTCCCAAGGGAGCCGCGAGCGGCGTCAACGATTCGAAGCAGGCCTCTTATAACGGCCCGTGCCCGCCGATCGGGAGGCACCGCTATTTCCACAAGCTGTACGCGCTCGACATCACGCTTCCGGCCAAGGCCATGACCAAGGCCGACATCGAAGGCGCCATCAAAGGCCATGTCCTGGCGCAGGCCGAGCTTATGGGTACCTATCAGAAGGGCGATCCGTAAAAGAGCGCTCGGCGACGACCTCTTCCCTTGACTGACGCTTCCCCACTCGGTTGATTGACGCCATGGCGAAACACTCCATGACTCCCATCACCTCCGTTCTCGCGCGCGTCGTCCTGTGCGCCGCTGTGTTGCTCGGTACCGCACCAACCGCTTTTGCCGCCTGCCAAAGCCCTGCCGCCTTCGAGGGCTGGCTGCAAGGCTTCAAGAAAGAGGCGGTGGCGCAAGGGATCTCCCCCAACGTCGTCGCCGAGGCGCTCGACGGCCTCTCCTACGACCCTGCCGTGATCGCCAAGGACCGCGGCCAGTCGGTCTTTGCGCAGAACTTCCTGCAGTTCTCCGGCCGCATGGTATCGGGCAACCGCCTCAGCGTGGGCGCGGGGCTGCTCAAGAAGAACGCGGCGACCTTCGCCAAGATTCAGCAGAAATACGGCGTGCCGGGACCGGTGCTGGTCGGCTTCTGGGGGCTGGAGACCGATTTCGGCAAGGTGATGGGCAATATGGACACGCTCCGCTCGCTCGCCACGCTCGCCTTCGATTGCCGGCGCCCTGACGAGTTCAGAGAGCAGCTGCTTGATGCACTGCGCGTGATCCAGCGCGGCGATCTCACGCCGAGCGATATGCGCGGGCCGTGGGCGGGAGAGGTCGGCCAGTTCCAGTTCGTGCCGAGCGTCTACTATAAATATGCCGTCGACTTAGACGGTGACGGCACGCGCAACCTCATCACCAACACGGCGGATGCGCTGGCCTCAGCGGCGAACTACCTTGACGGGCTTGGCTGGAAGCCGGGTCAGCCTTGGATCGAGGAGGTGAGAGTGCCGGCCGACCTGCCGTGGGACCAGGCCGACGTCACCATCAAGAAACCGCGCGCGTTTTGGGCCCAGCATGGGGTCACCTATCCGGGTGGGAGGCCGATCCCCGCCGATAACATGCCGGCCGGGCTGCACCTGCCCATGGGCCGCAACGGGCCGGCCTTTCTCACCTATCCCAATTTCGACGTTTATCTCGAATGGAATAAGTCGCTCGTCTATTCGACCACGGCGGCCTATTACGCGACGCGTCTTGCCGGGGCGCCGGCGCTCAGTCAGGGCAACGCGCCAGTCGAGGCGCTCGGCCTGCCGGAGATGAAAGAGCTGCAACAGCTTCTTGCCAAGCGCGGCTTCGACGTCGGCAAGATCGACGGGGTGATCGGCGCGCAGTCCCGCGACGCCATTCGCGCCATGCAGATCAAGTTCGGCCTCCCGGCCGATGGTTATCCGAGCGCGGAGTTCTTGAGCCACCTCCGCGCCGGGGGCTAAACGCCACCCTCCGTTATTCCGGCGAAAACGCGCCGGCCAAGTATCTCCAAAGACTTAGCTTCGCACACGCCTATTAATGCGCCCATTGGCGCCAAAGGGCTTTTGCCGCCCGCTTGCACACGGCCCGCGGAGCCGCGGCCGTCACGCCAGCTCCCCCTCTTTCCCAAGCTACTACGCCGACGCCCGCAAGGCCTCAACCGAAGGAGGCTGTGATGGTGGAACAAGTCGCGCGTACCACGAAGCCCAACGGCCGCGCCAATGGCAAGGACCCGCCTCCCGCCGAGATCGCTCTCGTGAGCATGGCCGAGATCGAACCACGCCCGATCGACTGGCTCTGGCCCGGCCGTCTCGCCAAGCACAAGCTGACGCTGATCACCGGCGAACCGGACCTCGGCAAGAGCCAGATCGGCCTCGACGCCATAGCGCGCATCACCACCGGGCGCCCATGGCCCGACGAGGCCGGCGGC
>JAENXG010000457.1 GCA_016649675.1 Methyloceanibacter sp. | reverse complement strand
GACGTGTTCGTGAATGCGGTGGAAGGCTTCCTTCATAAGCTCGATCTCAAAGATGTTACGCTGGCCGGCGTCTCGATCGGCGGCGTGATTGCGTTGATCATCGCGGCCAAGGGCAACCCCCGGGTCACCAAAGTCGTTTCCATCAATCCCTATGACTACGGCAACGGCACAGGTCTCGCCCGCGCCAACGCTTTTGCGTGGCTGACGGTGAACCTCGGCAAAGTGCCGGTGCTTGGAGAAGCGTTCATGCGGCTGCGCACCGCCTATGTGGAGGGACGCATCCTTCGGGGCGGCGTTGCGGATCCATCCGCCATCACCGCAGGGTTCGGCGAGCAGGCCAACGCCTCGGGGCGCCGGCCGGGACACTACCAGGCATTTCTAAATCTGCTTCGCCACGCTTATCTCTGGGACGAGGCGCGGCTGCGCTACGGTGATATCAAGGTGCCCGTGCTCGTCGTTTATGGCGACCGCGATTGGTCGCATATCGACGAGCGGCAGCGCACGGTTGCGGCGATCCCGAATGCAAAGATGGAGACCATTCCCGAGGCCGGGCACTTCCTGTCGCTCGATCAGCCGAAGCGTCTCACCGACCTGATCAAGGCCTTTGCATGACGCGGACCCGGCTCAGCCTTTTCTACCTCGCGGGCTACCTGATCCCTGGCGGCTTGGCCATGGCGTTTGACCCGAGTCTCGCGATGCGCCTCCTGCTCGCCGAGGGGGACTATGGCGATGTCTTCCCACATCTGGTCGGCCTTCTGCTTCTCGCTCTAGGAATCCTCGTTGCTTGGATGATCGGTGCGCGGGCCGAGCGGATGTATCCCGGCACGCTTGTCGCGCGGGTGGTGATCTTGACTGGACTTATCGGGCTTTATGTTCGCAGCGGCGATCCATTCTTCCTAACGCTCTTTGGTATCGTAGCCTTCGGGTTTCTGCTGACGTTTGGCTGCTATCTAGCGGATCGTGCGCGCAAGGGGTCTACGGCTCGCTGAGCGGCCCTGGCCGGCGTGTTCATTCCCGCCGTCACGCCGAGCAAGACCCGCCGCCGAGCACGCAGAACTTGGCGCAATGGGGATGGCAGAGCTTCACCGCGCCCGCCTCGAACATGCCGCTGTTCGCGCGCGCGGCTTGCGTGAGCGTCGCCCCCATCTCGAAGGCAGGGTCGTAGGGAAGCAGCGTGCAGGGGAGCACGACTGGGGCTGGCGCGCCCTTGCGCTTCACCACCATGCGGCTTGAGGCGCACATGACATCGGATGGGCTCTTGCCGAGAATCCCCCAGCAGGCTTCGGTGATCTCCGGCACGTCTGCCTTCACATCCATCTCCGGGAACAGCACGAGCGAGGCGTGGTCGTGAGCATCGACAGGCCAGCCCCGCGCGGCGATCAGCGCCGCGTAGCCGGCCCGCATGTCCTTCTCGCTCTCGCCCCAGCAGGTGCGCCCGGCAATGGCAAGCGCGAAGCCTTCTCCCGCAAGCCAATCGATCCCCTCGACCGTCTTGGCGAAGGTGGCTTCGCCACGCTCTTCTTCGTGCAGCTCGCTCGTATAATGATCGAGGCTCACGCGCATGATGAGGCGGCTGCCATGCTTGTCGCGGAGCGCCATGAGGCCTTTGCGGATGTGGGGGCGCAGCATCGGCTGCATGGCGTTGGTCAGCACCAGCACAAGGAATCCACGGCCGAGCGCGTCGCCCAGCATGGCGATGATGTCGGGATTCATGAACGGCTCGCCGCCGGTGAAGCCGATCTCGCGCGTGGGCAGCTCTCTGCGCCCGATCTCATCGAGATAGCAGGCCACCTCCGCGCGCGTGATATAGGCGAGCCTATCGTTCTCCGGGCTCGATTCGATATAGCAGTTGCGGCAGGTGATATTGCAGAGGCTCCCGGTGTTGATCCAGAGAGTGCGCAAGCCTTCGAGCTTCACGCGCGCGCGCCGTTCGCCTTTGGCCGTCCAGTCCGGATCGGCGAACTTCGCAAGCGGCGGGGCGGGGGCAAGCTCGGTCATGCCGGCACTATAGGCAAATTGCCGGGAGATGCCTCGTCGCGAAGCGCTCTCCCCAATTCACGATGTGGCGAGGCGCGCCTTTTGGCAGAGGGGGCTTCGTGTTATGGATTCATCGGTCGCGGGTGTAGCTCAGTGGTAGAGCAGCAGCTTCCCAAGCTGCG
>JAENXG010000508.1 GCA_016649675.1 Methyloceanibacter sp. | reverse complement strand
CTAGTTGCTTCGAAAGACAGTCTAGCGGGAATCCTTTGGGAGAAGGACCATCCGCGGCGAGTTCAACTGAACATCATAGCGAAGGATGCAAATCAGCCGATTCTTCTTGAGGCGGAAAGACAGCTTAAAGAGTATTTTTCCGGCCGGCGGAAGGCTTTCGATCTAAAGCTCGATTTTGCCGGCACAGAGTTTCAGAAGAAAGTCTGGCAAGCGCTCCTCACCGTTCGGGGAAACACGCTCGTATGGACAGATCGCGAGACAAATTGGCAGCCCTAACGCCATGCGAGCAGTCGGGGCTGCGATCGGAAAAAATCCCATCTCAATTGTCGCTCCGTGTCATCGAGTGATCGGATCGACTGGCGAACGCACTGGGTTTGCCGGCGGTCTCGAGGCGAAGGCGCATTTGCTGGGCCTGGAGGGCTCGGAGGCCAAGCGGATCAAGAAAGCGGCGTAAATCGCTTCAGCCGCGCTTCCGGGTTCTATGTCCGCTCGTGGCACCAAGCGGACGAGAGCGGCCGGGCTTTCACGCCGCGGTCAGGGCGAAGGTAGGCGTCGGCTCTACAGTATATATCGCGGGCTGCGGTCCCGTCGGTTTGGCGGCAGCAGCATCCGCGCGCATCCTCGGCGCAGCAGTGGTGATGATCGGCGACATGAACAAGGAACGCCTGGCGCACGCGGAGAAGGTTGGCTTCGAGCCCATCGATCTCAACGCCCACGACCGGCTGGGCGAGCTCGTCGCGGCGGTAGACATGGGCGACGCAGGCATCAAACTTATCGTGGAGCGTTCGCCTCCTTGGGCGGCCGCCCCCTCCATGCTGGCCAGCCCCTCTCTCTTTCTCGACGGGTTTGCTTGGTCGCCTGGTGCCCCGACGATAGGCACTGCTCCTCGCTTGAGTCATTGCAACCACATCATTCCCGCGTTGCTATTGCTCCGATAGCGCTTCGCTGCCCCTTACGAGGTAAGAACCGTCATGAATGCAAAGAGTCACGCGTTAATTGCACTCGGCGAGAACCTCCGGTCACGCGGATACCGCTTCGTGGCCGTTACCCCCGCCACCCATTGTCGGGTTCTCGATCGACCCGCAACGACGAGCACTCTGGAATCGATCTTTGGGTGGAACAGGCCGTTCGATCGCATGGACGTGGACAATGACATTTTCGAGCTTCTCAAGAATGCAGAGGCCCTTGAAGGTGAGTGTGGGCGCTACAAGTCGAGGGTTCGGTTCGCCACGATCGGCGAGCTTTTGTTCGTGCATTCCGGCTTTCCCACCGCCGAGCAAGACGCGGTCTTTTTCGGGCCCGATACTTATCGGTTTGTCCGGCTATTGCGCGCCTCTCTTGCCGATGTCGCTGCGAGCAAGCCCCTCAGGCTCATTGATATCGGTAGCGGTAGTGGCGCTGGAGGGATATTCGCAGCCCGCCTCCTTCGCGGACGCACTGAGCTTCTTCTCGCAGACATAAATCGCAACGCGCTGGCGTTAAGCGACGTCAACGCGACGCTTAATGAACTGCCCGACGCCAGAACGGTTTTCAGCGACGTGCTGGCGGGAATTAAAGGCGACGCTGACATCATCGTGGCCAACCCGCCTTATCTCGTCGATGAGGATCGCCGGCTTTACCGGCATGGTGGCGGGGAGCTTGGCATTTCCCTCGCCCTGCGGATTGCCGAGCAGAGCTTGGCCAGACTTCGCCCCGGGGGGCGCCTGATCCTCTATAGCGGAACCCCTATCATTGGAGGCGCCGACCCCCTCTTCGAATCCTTGCAGTCGCTCTTGAAACTATCTGCCAGCCACTTCGTTTATGAGGAAATCGATCCCGACATCTTCGGCGAGGAACTCGACAGGCCCGCTT
>JAENXG010000223.1 GCA_016649675.1 Methyloceanibacter sp. | reverse complement strand
GTGCTCGAGCATCGGCCCGAAGCGGGCAAGATCGTGCGCGCTCACGTCATCGACGAAGAAGAGGCAGTGCGGGTTGCCGACATTGACCACCGACGGCGTGTGCAGCACCGGATCGTCGATCGGCCCGATCTGCAGCTCGATCCGCCGCGTATCGTGGAAGGGCTCGGCGAGCGGGATCTCGTCCCAGGCAAAATGGGGGCTTCCCATATCGACGGTGACGCTGCCGTCGCCATTGACGGTGGCGCCGAGCACCGCGCTCTCCGTCTCGATGCTGACCTCAGGCTCGCCGCGCTCGGCAGCAACCAGCGCCGCCACGCAGCGCGCCGCGTTGCCGCAGGCGCCCACCTCGCCGCCATCGGCATTCCAGATGCGCATGAACACATCAGCCTTCTGAGAGGGCTCAAGCGCGATGATCTGATCGCAGCCGATGCCCTCTTTGCGGTCGGCAATGACGCGCACCGCATCTTCGCCAAGGCCAAGGGCCCGCGAACGCGCGTCGAGCACGACAAAGTCGTTGCCGAGCCCATTCATCTTACGGAAGCTTATGGTGCCGGCGCCGGTCATAGGACCCTTCATAGCCGCGAGAGTTGTCCGATGGGAACAATGAAAGGAGCGGCTGGGCGATATTCAAGCAGGCTCGGCAGACCGCTGCCGCGGCAGGAGGAAGGCGAGGCAGGCTGCGCCAGCAAATCCCGCGCCGGCCGCAAAGGTTGCGGCGGGGCCGATCGCCGTCCACAGCACACCGGCGAGCACGCTGGCGATGAGCGCGAACAGCCCGGTGACGAGGCCGAACAGACCGAAGGCCGTTCCGCGCAAGCGTGACGGCGCCGACGCCGCGACGAGAGCGGCGAGCACGCCCTGGGTCAATCCCATATGCAGACCCCACAGCGCGATGCCGGCAAACAGCACGAGCAGCGATTGCCCGAACGCGAGCAAGAGGTCGGCGGCGATGAGCACGAGCAGGCCGAGCAGGAGGAGGGGCTTGGCGCCGATCCTGTCCTGCAGCCGTCCGGCGGGATAGGCGCTCGCCGCGAAGACGAGGCTCATGACGGCAATGACTGCCGGGGTCCAAGCGGTAGCGAGACCTCCATCGTGAGCGCGGATGACGAGGAACGCCTCGCTGAACCGCGCCAGCGTGAACACCGCGCCGGCCCCGACGATGAGCCAATAGGCACGGCCAAGGCCTGCGATCTCCGCCAGATGGAGCGGCACCTCGTCGTGTTTTTGCGGGTTCGGGGGCTCTTTCACGCCGAGCACGAGGACGACAACGGCGATCACCGCGGGCACAACGGCGAACCAGAGAACGGAGCGGATGTCATCGTTGAAGAGATACATGAGGCCGATCGCCGTTGCCGGGCCGATCGTCGCCCCCACCGTATCGAGGGATTGGCGCAAGCCGAACGCCGCGCCTCTTTTAGCGGCAGGCGTAATGTCGGTGATGAGCGCATCGCGCGGCGCGGCGCGGATGCCCTTGCCGATGCGATCGAGGAAGCGGGCAACGAGCACGAGGCCGATGGTGTTGGCGAGCGGGAAGAGCGGCTTGGTGACGGCAGCCAGGCCGTAGCCGGCGACGGCAAGCGCTTTCCGCTTCCCGAGCCGGTCTGAGAGCCAGCCGGAGAACACGCGGGTGATCTGCGCCGTCGCCTCGGCAACACCCTCAACGAGGCCAAGCACCGCGGCGCTGGCGCCGAGATTGAGCACGAGGAACAGCGGGAGGAGCCCGTGGATCATCTCCGATGAGACGTCCATGAACAGCGAGGTGAGCCCCAGCGCCCACACCGCCCGCGGCAAAGTCTGCATTCTTGTTCGGTCCACTTCCACAGGCTCCTGCCGCCTTTCAAGCATTGAGGGTTCGCCAAGGTTGTTATAAGGCCTTCCTTGCGCCAGTTACCGGCGCCATCGAAACATCGCAAGCGAGAGCAATATGATCTCCGTCCCTTCCGCCGACCCTGTCGGCGCCCTCGTCCCCCACACGTTGCAGGAGCCCCTGCCCGGGGCGAACGCCGGGCCGCTTGCAGGCGCCACCTTCATGGTCAAGGACCTGTTCGCTATTGCCGGCCACAAGGTCTCGAACGGCAACCCCGATTTCTATGCCCATTCCACGCCGGCGCACGAGACGGCGCCCGTGATCAGGCGTCTGCTCGAGGCGGGCGCGAGCTGCACCGGCATCACCATCTGCGATGAGTTCTTCTACAGCGTGCTCGGCACCAACGCCCATTACGGCGCGCCGGTGAACACGCGGTCGCCGAAGCACGTGACGGGCGGCTCCTCCTGCGGGTCGGCGGCGGCGGTGGCGGCCTCGATGTGCGACTTTGCCCTTGGCAGCGACACCGGCGGCTCGATCCGCGTGCCGGCCTCCTTCTGCGGGCTCTATGGCCTCCGCCCGACCTTCGGACGCATCGATGTCACCGGCGCCACGCCCATGGCGCCGAGCTACGACACGGTCGGCTTTCTCGCCCGCGAGGCAGAGCTGTTCCGCACGATCGGCCACGTGCTGCTCGAAGGCAGCCGCGTCGAGGCGGATATCAAGCGGCTCATCCTCGCCGAGGACATCTTCTCGCGCGCTGAGGTGAGCAAGGACGCGGCACTCTGGGAGTTGTTCTCGAGGATCGGCCGCTCGCTCCCGCAGGCCGAGCGGAAAATCGTCGCCGGAGACGATATCGACGACTGGTGCGATGCGTTCCGCCTCATCCAGGGCTTCGAGATCCAATCGACGCTGCTTCCATTTATCCAGTCGCACAATGTCGAGCTCGGGTCGGGCATCAAGGAGCGCTTCGCGATGGCCGCCGCCATCAGTTTTGCCGAGGCCGAGGCCGCGCGGGCCCTGCGCGCCGAGATTGCCAAGCGTCTGCGCGGGATTGCCCAGCCCGGAACCGTGATCGCGCTGCCGACGACACCGACGCTGCCGCCGGAGCGCGACATTCCCGATGGAGCCTCGACTGCGGAGTTCCGCACCCTGACGCTGCAAAGCACCTGCCTCGCCGGCCATGCCGGCCTGCCGCAAATCTCGATTCCCGCGGCCGAGGCGGCGGGCTGCCCCGTCGGCCTTTCCTTCATCGGCTGGCCGGGCGGCGATGAGGCGCTGCTCGACCTCGCCGTCCGTCTTGAGCCGGTCTTGAGCCGGTCTTAAGGAACCCCACTTAAGCTCCGCGCCTTGAAGCGAGGATGCCGATGCTGGACAAGACCTCCTTCCCCTATGGCGCGGGATTCCGCTCGCTGACGCGCGAGATCTTCGATCCCGTCACGCTCACCGTCCGCGGCGAGCTGCCCGCCTGGCTCGAAGGCGCGCTGCTGCGCACCGGCCCCTCCAAATTCGAGGTGGGCACGCGGACCTATAATCACTGGTTCGACGGGCTCGCCATGCTGCATCGCTTCGCCTTCGGACAAGGAAGCGTGAGCTACGCCAACCGCTTCCTCAAGAGCAAGGCGTTCACTGCCGCCGAAGAGACCGGCAAGATCTCCTACGCCGAATTCGCCACCGACCCGTGCCGCAGCCTGTTCGGCCGCGTGGCCGCCATCTTCGATCCGATGCTCACCGACAATTGCAATGTCAATGTCGTGGGCATTGGCGGCGAGACTGTCGCCTTCACCGAGACGACGATGCCGCTGCGTTTTGCCCCCGACACGCTGGCGACGCTGGGCGTGCTCGACTATGAGCCGCCGCTCCGCGGTCAGGTCTCGATCGCGCACCCGCATTACGACGCCGCCCGCAAGCGCCATTACAGCTACATGGTCGAGTTCGGCCTAGCGAGCCGCTATCGCCTGTTCAGCGTGGCGGATGACGGCAGCCAAAAGCTGGTGGCCGAGCTCCCCGTCGATCGCCCTGCCTACATGCACAGCTTTGCCATGACCAAGCGCTATCTCGTCCTGGTCGAGTTCCCTCTGACCGTCAGCGCTCTCGCTCTGAAGCTCTCAGGCAAACCCTTCATCCAGAATTACCGCTGGCAGCCTGAGCGCGGGCTTCGATTTCATGTGGTCGACAAGGACAGCGGCGTCGAGGTCGCGACGGCTCACGGCGATGCCGCCTTCGCCTTCCATCACGTCAACGCTTTCGAGGACGGCGATGGACTCGTCATCGACATGATCGCCTATTCCGACGCCCGCATCATCGAGGAGCTTTATCTCGCGCGGCTGCGCGCCGGGACGCCGGTCGATGCGACCGGCACGCTCACGCGCTTTCGCATGACGCTCAGTGCCGACGCCGAAGTCACGCGGACCACATTGGCGCCGGAGACCATCGAGCTCCCGCGCATCAATTACGAGGCTCACGCCGGCAAGCCTTATCGCTATGTCTGGGGCACCGGCATCCGGTCTCCTGGCGACTTTCTCGACTCGATCGTCAAGGTCGATACCAAGACCGGAGAGGTCATGAGCTGGTACGAGGAAGGCGTCTATCCCGGCGAGCCCGTCTTCGTTCCTGCCCCGTCGGCGCAAACGGAAGATGACGGCGTGCTTCTGTC
>JAENXG010000292.1 GCA_016649675.1 Methyloceanibacter sp. | reverse complement strand
GGGCATCTCTGCTGCGGCTCGGCCGGCACCTACAATCTGCTCGAGCCCGAGCTGTCCGGGGAATTGCGCGAGCGCAAGCTGCGCAATATCGCCAGCGTCAAGCCTGACGTGATCGCCACCGCCAATATCGGCTGCGTGATGCAGCTTCAGGGGGGCACCGCCGCTCCCTTCGTCCACACCGTCGAGCTGCTCGACTGGGCGACGGGCGGCCCTTGCCCTCCGGCGCTCGAGAAGCTGAACGTGACGGCGCATCCGGTCGAGGCCCTGGTCGAGATGGCGCGGCGGGAAGCCGCCCTCGTCGATTGAGGGGCTTAGCGTTGCTTGCTGGGCTTCCGGCGATAGGTTAGAAGCGGGCGGCTTGAACCCCTCAAGAATAAGCCGCATCCTCCCATGACCAACAAAGACGAGCCGGTCCGCCCCGAGGCCCGCCTGCCGAAGGGCTTTTCCGACATTTCGGCGGGAGAGATCCGTGCCACCGAGACCATGCTCGGCACGATCCGGCAGGTGTTCGAGTCCTATGGGTTCGAGCCGCTGGACACCCCGGCCATCGAATTTTCCGACGCTCTCGGCAAGTTTCTGCCCGACCAGGATAGGCCCAACGAGGGCGTGTTCTCCTTCAAGGACGACGACGATCAGTGGCTCTCGCTTCGCTACGATCTGACGGCGCCGCTCGCCCGCTACGTAGCGGCGAATTACCAGAACCTACCGAAGCCCTTCCGCCGCTACCAGGCGGGACCGGTGTGGCGGAACGAGAAGCCTGGCCCCGGGCGCTTCCGCCAATTCACCCAGTTCGACGCCGATACCGTTGGCGCCTCGTCGGTCGCCGCCGACGCTGAGCTCTGCATGCTCGCCGCCGACACGCTCGATGCGCTGGGCGTAGAGCGTGGGCAGTACGTCATCAAGGTCAACAACCGGAAGGTTCTTGATGGGGTCCTCGAAGCGATCGGTCTTGGAGGCGAAGCGAACGCGGCAAAGCGCCTGAAGGTCCTGCGTGCAATAGACAAATTCGACCGCTTAGGCATTGAGGGCGTTAGTGCGCTTTTTGGTAAAGGACGCAAGGACGAGAGTGGCGATTACACAAAAGGTGCCGATCTCACGCCGGCTCAGTCCAAGGAGGTTCTGAACTATCTGGGAGGCAAATTTGCCGTCATGGGCGCAGGCGAAGGTGCGTCAGGTTGGAACGCTAGCTTCAGTGCTTGGAAATCGATAGTGGGCGAGTCCGAGAGCGGTCAGGATGGTATTGAGGAGCTGATTCAAATGGCGCGTCTCTTGTGGGAGACGGGATATCGCTACGAGCAGATTAGCTTCGACTCCTCAGTCGTGCGCGGGCTCGAATATTACACAGGCCCGGTGTTCGAGGCTGAGCTGACGGCGCCCATCAAAGATGAACGCGGCCAACCCATCAGGCTCGGCTCTGTCGTCAGCGGCGGGCGCTATGACGGCCTGGTCGAGCGCTTCACCGGGGAGAAGGTGCCGGCCACCGGCATCTCCATCGGCGTCTCGCGGCTTCTCTTCGGCCTGCAGCTTCTCGGCAAATATAAAGACAGCACTCCACAAGGCCCCGTGGTGGTGCTCGTATTTCAAGATCAACCGATCGCGAACTATCAGAAGCTGGTTTACAGACTCAGACATCCAGACGATGGCGGGCCGCCAATACGCGCGGAGATGTATTTGGGAAGCGGCAAGATTGGCGCGCAGACCAAATATGCCGACAAGCGCGGCTCCCCTTGCGTTGTCATCCAGGGCGGCGACGAGAAGGCCAAAGGCCAAGTGCAGATCAAGGACTTGATCCTTGGCGCCACACTCACGTCGATCAAGGATCGCGACGAATATCTGAAGAAGCAGGCCGAGGCACAGTTCGCCGTGCCCGAGAGCGATCTCGTCGAGGCCGTGCGCGGCGTCCTCTCTCGTCACAAAGCCTGAAGCCATGGCCGCTGAATCGGCGCAAAGATTTGAGGCTCTCGAGGCCCAGGCTACGATCCTGCTCGAAACTTTCCGGCGCGCAGGCTACGAGCAGGTTGCGCCTTCCATCATCCAGCCCGCCGACATCTTCCTCGACCAGATCGGCGAGTCGATCAGGAGCCGCACCTATGTGTTCACCGATCTCGCCGGCGACGAGCTTTGCCTCCGGCCCGACCTGACCGTGCCGGTATCGCGGCTTTATCTCGAGCGCCACCCCTCCGCCGGTCGGCCCGCGCGCTATTGCTATAACGGCCCGGCCTTCCGCTTTCAGCCCGATCGCCGCAAGCAGTCCCACCCCAGAGAGTTCCGCCAAGCGGGCATCGAGTGCTTCGGCGAGATGGACCGCGAAGGCGCCGATGTCGAGATCGTGCTGCTTGCCGTCGAGGCCGTGCGGGCCGCTGGGCTCAAGGACTTTCGTCTCCGCTTCGGCGACATCGCGCTGTTCTACGCGCTGCTCGACGCGCTTTCGTTGCCGGAGCGCTGGCGGCTCAAGCTCCGTCATTATTTCTGGCGTCCGCCCGTGTTCCACGCGCTGCTTGCGCGGCTGGCGAAGGGGGAGCGGCCGAACGGCGACGGCCATGTCGCGGCCCTTGCTGACCGGCTTGCCGGCCTCTCCTCTGAGCGGGCGGAAGAACTGGTAGGCGCCTACCTTGAGGGGCAAGCGCTGCCGCTGTCCGGCAACCGCACATTGGGCGAGATCACGGCGCGGCTGCTCGACCACGAAGCAGACCTCCGCGCCGATCCGCTGCCGCGGGAGGTCGCGACGGTGATCGACTATTACCTTGCCGTCGCCGGACCTCCGAAGGAGGCCGCCGAGCGCGTCGCCATGATCGTCAAAGGTGCCGGCCTCGATCTCGGCCCCGCGCTTTATGCGCTCGTCCGCCGTTTCGAGCGCCTCGAAGAAAAAGGCATCGATTTGAGCGCCTCCACCTTCGCCACCGAGTTCGGCCGCAACCTCGAATATTACTCGGGCCTCGTGTTCCAGATCGAGGTCGAAGGCGATCGCGATGCCGACCAGATCGCTGGCGGCGGCCGCTATGACGGGCTGCTTGCCCATATCGGCGCCCCGCGTGAAGTGCCGGCCATCGGCTCCGCCATCCATACCGAGCGGCTGCTCGCTGCGGTGGAGAAGGGCGTGTGATGGCGGACGCAAAGCTCTCACTCGCCGTGCCCTCCAAAGGGCGCCTCAAGGACCATGCCGCCGAGCTGCTCGCCCGTGCCGGCATGGCGTTGCGCAAGACAGGGCACGAACGCTTATATCGCGGGGCGCTCGTCGGCCTTGACGGCGTCGAGGTGGTCTATCTCTCGGCCGCCGAGATCGTGCATCAGTTGAAATCAGGGCGCGTCCACTTAGGGATCACGGGCGAGGACCTGATCCGCGAGACGCTTGCCGATGTTGACGGCTCGGTCGAGTTTTTGGCTCCGCTCGGCTTTGGCCGGGCCGATGTGGTCGTGGCGGTTCCCGACTGCTGGATCGATGTCGGCTCCATGGCGGACCTCGAGGATGTCGCCGCGCAATTCGCGAGGCAGCACGG
>JAENXG010000095.1 GCA_016649675.1 Methyloceanibacter sp. | reverse complement strand
CGGTGACGCGCCGCGTAGTCGGCGGCGATGAGGGCGAGCGCCTCACGCGGATCGAGCCTGCCGTCATAGAGCGCGCGGCCGGCAATGGCGCCTTCCAACATCTCATAGCGGGGCTCGAGCAGGGCGCGAATATCCTCGATTCCGGCAAGCCCGCCGCTCGCGATCACGGGGATCGAGATGGCTTTCGCCAGCGCCGCGGTCGCTTCGAGATTGAGGCCTTCGAGCACGCCGTCGCGGGCGATATCGGTGTGGATAATTGCGGTGACGCCGGCATCCTCGAATCGCCGGGCAAGATCGAGCGCCGTCATCTCGCTCGTTTCCGCCCAGCCTTCCGTGGCGACCTTGCCGTCGCGGGCATCGATGCCGACGGCGATGCAGGCGGGAAAGTCGTGGCACGCCTCGCGCACGAGATCGGGATCGCGCACCGCCGCGGTGCCGAGGATCACGCGGTCGACGCCTTTGCCGAGCCACGCCACGATGGTGTCGAGGTCGCGGATGCCGCCGCCGAGCTGCACCGGGATATGCACGGCGGCAAGGATCGCCTCGATGGCGGACGCGTTGACCGGCCTGCCCTCAAAGGCGCCGTTCAGGTCGACGATGTGCAGCCACTCGAAGCCTTGCTCCTCGAAGGCGCGGGCTTGCGCCGCGGGATCGATGTTGAACACCGTGGCTTGCGCCATCTCGCCCTGGCGCAGCCGCACACATTGCCCGTCCTTGAGGTCGATGGCGGGGAACAGGATCATGACTGGCTCACGGCTTCCATTTCAGGAAGTTGGCGATGAGCGCGAGTCCGAGCTTCTGGCTTTTCTCGGGGTGGAACTGGCTGCCCGCCATATTGTCGCGTGCGACGAAGGCCGTGATTTCCCCGCCATAGTCGGTGGTTGCGACGAGCGTGGCGCGATCCGACGGCACGAGGTGGTAGGAATGCACGAAATAGGCATTCAGCCCCTCCTCGCCGGTCGGAATGCCTTCGAACAACGCGTGTGCGCGCGCCATGCGAAGCGTGTTCCAGCCCATATGCGGGATCTTGAGCGCGGCATCGTCAGGCGCGATCGCTCTCACCTCGCCCTCGATCCAGCCAAGCCCCGGGGTCAGCCCATGCTCGAGCCCGCGCTCCGCCATGAGCTGAAGCCCGACACAGATGCCGAGAAACGGCGTCCCGTGTGACTGCACTGCTTCTTCCAGAGCCTCGATCATGCCGGGAATGCGGACGAGGCCCTGTTTGCAGTCGGCGAAGGCGCCAACGCCGGGGAGCACGATACGGTCGGCTGCGAGCACGTCGCTTGGCTCCGCCGTCACTTTGATGGCGAGCTTTGAGCCTTCCTCACGCGCCGCCCGCTCGAATGCCTTGGCGGCAGAGTGGAGGTTGCCCGAGCCGTAATCGATGATGGCGACGTGCATGTCGGCTCAAGGTCGCGGGAAGAGCCCGATGACCTCCTCGGACTCTCCACGTGCCACAGGCGCCGCCGCCTCGCCGTCGCGCGCCCGCTCCTGCCCGCGCTCAGGGCCCCTCGCCCCCTTCGCCTGCCGGGGCAGCCAAGCGCGGAAGAACGAGCGCTCGGCCTCCGTCCGGTCGCGGCCGCTCGCAACGCCCGTTAGCCGGTAGCCGCGCCGCTCGAGGGCGGCTGACCGAAGATCATTGGCCTCGAAGGCAAAGAGCACGATCAGCGCGAAGCTCGCCCAGCCGAGCAGCACCTGGCCTTGCTGGCCCAAGCCGAACGTCCATTGCAGCGCGGCAAAAGCGACGACGAAGACAATGAGCTCGATCCACATGCGCTGATAGAGGAGCCACAGAGCGGGCAGGAAGAGCGCCGGCCAGGAGAAGCCTTCTTTCACGAAGGCAAGCCGGTCCGCGCGCACCGCAAGATCCGGCGCTTCCTTATCCGGCTCATAGACGGAATAGACAGTCACGGCACCTCACGCTGCCTTGGGAGCCCCATACGGGGCAGACGCTAGAGCTGGCCCTTGGTCGAGGGTACCCGCCCGCTCTGGCGCTCGTCGATGGCGATCGCCTGTCTGAGCGCCCTGGCGAGCGCCTTATAGCAGGTCTCGGCGATGTGATGGCTATTCTCGCCATAGAGCGTCTCGACATGCAGGGTCAGCCCGGCATGCTGGGCGAAGGCCTGGAACCACTCCCGGAACAGCTCGGTGTCCATCTCGCCGATCTTGGAGCGGGTGAAGGCGACCTTCCACACGAGATACGGCCGCCCCGAGACGTCGAGCGCGACGCGGGTGAGCGTCTCGTCCATGGCCAGATAGGCCGAGCCATAGCGGGTGATGCCCTTCTTGTCGCCTAGCGCCCGCGCCACGGCCTGGCCAAGCACGATGCCTGAGTCTTCGGTCGTGTGATGCTGGTCGATATGGAGGTCGCCCTCCGCTTTCAGCGTGATGTCGATCAGGGAATGGCGGGCGAGTTGCTCGATCATATGGTCGAGGAAGCCTACGCCGGTCGCGATCTTGAAGTCGCCGGTGCCGTCAAGGTCGACGCTCGCAGTGATCGCGGTCTCCTTGGTCCGGCGCGTGATGCTTGCCCGGCGCGCTTCGGTGTCCGTGTTCTGCTTCTGCATGTCCGCCAGCATAGCGCAAGGCCCTTAGCAATTCGCTTCTTCTATGACGCCGCCGCTTATACGCCGCGGAGCCGAAGAGTGCTATCTCACCAGTCCCTTAACGGAGTCGCTCATGCGCAAATGGTTCCTCGGCGCCGCCGTTCTCCTGGTCGCCTATCTCGCCTACCCCTACCTCACCCTCTATTGGCTCGATCGCGCGCTGCTCACCGGCAATATTTCGGCCCTTGAAAGCCTCATCGATTGGCCGCTTGTGCGGCAGCAGCTCAAGGCCGACGTCAAGCTCGCCCTCATCGAGTCGGCCCAAACCCAGGTCGGAAAGGACAGTATTGCTGGGATTTTCGGCGCAGCGCTGACCGCGCTCCTGGTTCCGGCAGTGGTCGACAGCGCGGTCGACGAATGGGTCACGCCTGAGAAGCTCGTGAACAATGAGGAGGTGGTAAAGCACCGCCAGGAGCAGAAGTCGTTCGCCGATTTCGTCACCTATGCCTCCTTCACCTCACCCACTTCGTTCCGCGTCGACTTGCGCGACCCCAAGGACCCCGATTCCCCGACGCTGACCGTCCTGATGGCGCTATCGGGAGCAAGGTGGAGGGTGGTTGCGCTCAAGCTGCCGCCGCCCGAGACATGGCTCGGAAAGCGTAAGCCCGGGACGCCTTCCCCGGCGGCACCTTCTGGCTCTCCTTGAGCCCGCAAGGCCGGCTATCGCCGGGGAAAGCTTGACTATGGGTGGTCCCGCCCCGATATCGCGTTGCACCATGGGTCCTTCCCAGCCTTCTCCCGACACCTGGCATGGCACCACGATTCTGACCGTCCGCAAGGGCGGCAAGGTCGTGATTGCCGGCGACGGCCAGGTCACGCTCGGCCAGACCATCATCAAGGGCACGGCGCGGAAAGTGCGCCGCGTCGGCTCAGGTAACGTGATCGCGGGCTTTGCCGGCTCCACGGCCGACGCCTTTACCCTGTTCGAGCGGCTTGAGACCAAGCTCGAGCGCTTTCCCGATCAGCTCAAGCGGGCTTGCGTCGAGCTGGCCAAGGACTGGCGCACCGACCGCTATCTCCGCCGGCTGGAGGCCATGATGATCGTGGCCGACACCGACGAGAGCCTGGTGCTCACCGGCACGGGTGACGTGCTCGAGCCCGACGATGCGGTAATGGGAATTGGCTCAGGCGGAAGCTATGCGCTGGCCGCCGCCCGCGCGCTTCTCGACAGTTCGCTCAGCGCCGAGGAGATCGCGCGGAAAGCGATGGCCATCGCCGCGACGATTTGCGTCTACACCAATAACGAGGTGGTCGTCGAAAGCCTCGATGCGTCAAAGTAACAAGTAGGAGTCATGACCAGCTTTTCCCCCCGCGAGATCGTTTCCGAGCTCGACCGCCACATCATCGGCCAGCGCGACGCCAAGCGCGCCGTCGCCATTGCCTTGCGCAATCGCTGGCGCCGGCAGCAGCTCGAGGGCGAGATGCGCGAGGAGGTCCTGCCCAAGAACATCCTCATGATCGGCCCGACCGGCGTCGGCAAGACGGAGATCTCGCGCCGCCTCGCCAAGCTGGCGGGCGCGCCCTTCATCAAGGTCGAGGCCACCAAGTTCACCGAGGTCGGCTATGTCGGCCGCGACGTCGACCAGATCATCCGCGACCTGCTCGAGGCGGGCATTGGTCTCGTGCGCGACGGGAAGCGCAAAGAGGTGGCCGCCAAGGCCCAACTCAACGCCGAGGAGCGGGTGGTCGATGCCCTGGTCGGCGCCGGTGCTGCGCTCACCACGCGCGAGGCCTTCCGCAAGCGCTTGCGCGCCGGAGAGCTCGACGACAAGGAGATCGAGATCCAGGTCGCCGACAGCCCGACCATGCCCTCCTTCGAGATCCCCGGCATGCCCGGGAGCCAGGTCGGCATGATCAATCTCTCCGACGTTCTCGGCAAGGCGCTGGGACAACGCACCAAGCCGCGTCGCGTCACCGTGCGCGACAGCTTCGAGATTCTGCTTGGCGAGGAATCCGACAAGCTCATCGACAACGACACGATCGTGCAGGAGGCGATCAGGAACGTCGAGAACGACGGCATCGTCTTTCTCGACGAGATCGACAAGATCTGCGCGCGCTCCGAGCGCATCGGCGCCGATGTGAGCCGCGAAGGCGTTCAGCGCGATTTGTTGCCGCTCATCGAGGGCACGACCGTCGGCACCAAATACGGGCCGGTGAAGACCGACCATATTCTCTTCATCGCCTCGGGTGCCTTCCATATCGCCAAGCCCTCCGACCTCCTGCCCGAGCTGCAGGGGCGGCTGCCCATTCGCGTGGAGCTTCGCCCGCTGACCCGCGAGGATCTTCGCCGCATCCTCACCGAGCCGAAGGCCTGCCTGATAAAGCAATATATCGCGCTGATGAAGACCGAAGGGGTCGACCTCGAATTCACCGCCGACGCCATCGACGCCATTGCCGACATGGCGGTCGAGGTGAACAGCAATGTCGAGAATATCGGCGCGCGCCGCCTGACCACGGTGATGGAGCGCATCCTCGACAACATCTCCTTCGACGCTGCCGACAGAGCCGGCGAGAAGGTCGTAATCGACGCGGCCTATGTCGAGGAGCATATCGGCGAACTCGCCAAGAACGCCGACCTGTCGAAATTTATTCTGTAGGACTGCTGCCTCTCCTACGTCATCGCCGGGCTTGACCCGGCGATCCATGCCATTAGCGCTTCAATTTGGGTTATTTCGGAGGAAGCTTCCGAAGCCGCACATAGAGCGCACCTTCGCCGCCGAGGCGGCGGGGGGCAGCGGAATAGCTCACCACCAGCGACGCAAGATCGGGCGCGGCAAGCCAGTGCGGCACGGCCTGCCTGAGCACGCCGCGCTCGTCCTCCTCATAGAAGCTCCGCCGCGTCTCCGGGTCGGTGCCCTTGCCGGTAATCACCAGCACATGGCGGAAGCCTTTGCCGTGCGCCGCCTTCAAGAACCCCCGCAGTGCCGCGTGCGCATCGCGCTGCCGCATGCCATGGAGGTCGAGCCGGGCCTCAACGGCCAGGCGCCCGCGCTCAAGCTGGCGCGCGGTTTGCCGGTCGAGCACTGCCCCGCGAGCGACAGGAGCCGGCTTCGGCGGCGCTTTTGGCGCAGGCAGACGCGGCGTCTCGACTTCCGTCACCGGCTGACGTGACGGTCGCTTAGCGACCTCGGGCGTGACGGCAGCGGTCCGCTTTCCGAGCGGCCGCGCGCTCTTGGCGACGCGGGCCCAAAGCTCGGCGTCACTGTCGGGGGTCTGTCCGCGCTTGCCCATGGGACATCACCCTAACCCACCGCGCCTTAACGGTTGGGAAGCAAGAGAAAAAACCAGGCCAAGTGACGCGTCCGGCCGGCGATCGCTCCGGCCGCCTCGCCCGTTCCCCAGAAGATGTCGCCACGTCCAACCCCTTTGATCGCTGAGCCGACATCCTGGGCAATCATCAGCCTCACGAAGTGTTGGTCTCCGCTGTTGGACAGATTGTCCGCGACCACAAGTATTGGAGACCCGAGGGGGATGACGCTTGGATCGACAGCAAGGCTACGCTCTGGCGTAAGCGGGACGCCCTCGGCACCGAGCGGGCCGTCGCGCCCTTCTTCCGCATCGAGTTCGCGGAAAAAGACATAGGACTTGTTCTCCGCCATCAGAGCGCGGCCACGCCTCCGGTCAGCGTGGAGCCAAGCCTTCACCGCGTCCATGCTCATGGCCTCGGCGGCAACCTCCCCGCGCTCGATCAGGAGCTTGCCGATCGAGGTGTAGGGATGACCGTTCTTTCCCGCATAAGTCAGGCGAACGCGTGAGCCATCCTCGAGATGCACGAGCCCAGAGCCTTGCACCTGGATGTAGAACAGCTCGACCATGTCCTCGACATAGAGGAGTTCGAGACCTCTTCCCGCAAGCGCCCCTGCTTCGATCTCCTCGCGGGTGAAATAGGGCACAAGCTCATCGACGTTCATCCGCATCCCAGTAACGCGGTCGTTGTACGAGGCGCGGTAAAGGTCCGGAACGACCGACGCAAGGTCATTGGGCAAGCCGTAGACAGGTATCCTGAAACGCCCGCCCCACGTGCGCGCGCCGCGCAGTTCGGGCTCGTAGTATCCTGTAACGAAACTCGGTTGGGTCGATGATTTGTTGAGGCAGTAGAGCGTGAAATGAGATTCGAAAAAGTTGCGCGCTGCGCCAGCGTCAAGATCGGAGCCCATCGCGAGCGCCTCGGCGCAAGGCGGCGCGCCCGTCACGGTGTTGGCGACCGCGTGTTTGCGGCATGAGTTGAGAAACGCGCGAAACGCCGCGGCGTGATCGTCATCCCGCGTCCAAGCCGACAGCGATGAGAAGTCAATTGACTGATAGCCTATGGGTGCGTCACCCATAGCCCGCACACCACGCTAATTGGCGGCTTCGGTGGCGACGAGCTTCCAGTTCGGGTTCTTGGCGGCGACGTCGCGGGCGAAGGTCCAGATGTCGGTGACCTCGCGCACCTTCTTGGGATCGCCTTCGACGACCCCGCCATCGGCGTCGCGCGTCACCGTGATCAGCTCGCTCACGAATTTCACCGTCACATAGGCGGTGCGATTCTTGATCTCGGTCTCGATGATATCGGCCTTGTCGATGCCCACCAGGTTCGACTCGACCTTCTCGCCGCGCGCGTCGCGTTCGCGTATGGCGCGCTGGAAGCCTTCATAGACATCAGTGCCGAGAAGCTGGTTCAGCATGGCGTCGTCGCCCTCGGCAAACGCCATGACGATCATCTCGTAGGCCGACTTGGCGCCGTCGAGGAAGTGGCCTGGATCGAAGCCGGGATCGGCGCGCATCAGAGCCGTGAGCGATTGCCCGAGCGGGCTGTCCTTGGTCGCGTGACGCCCAAGGCGCGCCTCGAGGTCCTCCGAGGAGGGGCCGGAGGCCTCGACCGGAGCGCGGGCGGAGCGGCCGCGCGGCAGCGCCACGACGGGCTCATTGGCCTCTGGCGCCCCGGCCCGCTTGGCATCTTGCGTGGTGTAGGGATCGAAGGGGGGACGCTCGTTCCCCGTGCGCCGCCCAAGCACGTTGCGCAGCCGGATGAAGATGACAACCGCCAGCACGAGGAACAGCAATGTGTAGATGTCGAAAGCTTCACTCATGCTTTGCCGTCACCCGCGTTCAGGGATGAGCCCGCGATCATGCGGAACGCTCTAGGGTGGGATATTGGTGCACGCCTAGAGATTTGCCAGCTCGGGCAGGAATTTCCCGCCCTGCCCGCGTCACACGAGCACAACTTAAGGCATTCAAGCAGGCGAAGCCAAGCCTAAACGCCTTTGCACTTAATTCGCTGTTGCCGCACGCGCCCCGGGGTTGGGGGGCTTCCGGGGCTGCGACAAGCGCACCAGGGCAAATGACCAGGGTCCAGAGGCGGCGTCCCGCAATTCGGTGTAAATTGGCCTCTGCCTCTTTGAGATGCGGGGATACGAGGCCATGACGGATTTCTTGGTCGGCTTGGCGGTGATGATCTTTATCGCGCTTGTCGCAACGTATCTGTACGCGCCGGACGTCTTTGCCCATTGGCTTCGTCTCTACATCCTTACGCGCTAGCCCTTGAGGGGAGCGCAAGCGAAGGGTTCCGCCGCACAAGCGGCACGGCCGCCGATGCAGGTGACATCGTGCCGGTGAATTGCGGCCGCCCACCTCCCGTGCTAGCCAGCGCCGAGGAAAAGCTCCGAGGAACCGCCATGGCGAGGAAAAAGACCAAGGACGACCCGTCCCCGAAGACCAATGGGGACGGACCGGCAAAGGCGCCCGCCCAGCCGCCGCTCACGGCGTTGGAGCCCAGTCCTATCGGGGCGAGGGCCGGGACACAGGCCGAGCTCGCAGTGCTCGCCCAGTACATCAAGGACTTGTCGTTCGAGAGCCCTCAAGCCCCGCAATCGCTGCAAGGGCCCGGCCAGAACCCGCAGCTTAAGGTCAGCGTCAATGTCAACGCTGCGCCCCGCGCCGAGGAGGCTTACGAGGTCAGCCTCAACCTCGAGGTCCATGCCCGGAGCGATTCCGG
>JAENXG010000118.1 GCA_016649675.1 Methyloceanibacter sp. | reverse complement strand
GCTGGAGCGCCGTCGCATCAATTCGCGATGACGCTCCAGCTTTCCGCTGGCGCATGATCCTTGCGGACGCTCTGATCACGCTCTCGTGTTCATGCGTCATTCATGCGCTTTCCCTTAGGGTCCGGCCCCAACAAGGATAACGGGACTGAACCATGTGGCGGGTGTTGAGATTGGCTGGCAGCGTGGCCCTTGCCGCTTGCGCGTTGGCGGCTGCCGGCCAAGCCGGACAGCCGGACTGCCTCGATTGGAGCAAAGCAAGCTCCATCATCGCGCAAAACGCGCTGGTTCCCGCCAATGTGGTTTACCAGATGGTGCAAAAGCGCACGGGCGGCAAGGTGGTCAATCAAGCGCTCTGCCAAGATGGCGGCCGTTTCGTCTACAAGCTCGTGGTGCTCGGGCCGACCGGCGCGGTGACCAACGTCATCGTTGACGCTCTGACCGGGCAGCCTTAGGTGGGCCTAGAGCGCGATGGCGCTCTAGCTTATTGTTTGAGCATGATCTTTGCGGAAAACCGGTCCCCACTTTTCCGGATCATGCTCTAGGTCCCTAATGGGAGGGATACGCGTTTGCGGCTTCTCGTCATCGAGGACGATCCCGACCTCAACCGTCAGCTCGTCACCGCGCTGAGCGATGCGGGCTACGCCGTGGACGCCGCCTTCGATGGCGAGGAGGGGCATTTTCTCGGCGACACCGAGCCTTACGACGCCGTGGTGCTCGATCTCGGGCTTCCCAAGAAGGACGGCTTGAGCGTGCTCGAGCAATGGCGGCGCGACGAGCGCAAGATGCCGGTGCTCATCCTCACCGCGCGCGAGCGGTGGAGCGACAAGGTGGCCGGCATGGATGCCGGCGCCGACGACTATGTCGCCAAGCCCTTCCACATGGAGGAGGTGCTGGCGCGGATTCGCGCGCTGCTCAGGCGCTCGGCCGGCCATGCCAGCAACGAGATGGAATGCGGGCCGCTCCGTCTCGACACCAAGACTTCGCGCATCACGGTCGACGGCCAGGCGGTCAAGCTCACCTCCCATGAATATCGCGTGCTCGCTTATCTCATGCTGCACCGGGACCGCGTGGTCTCGCGCACCGAGCTCGTCGAGCATCTCTACGAGCAGGATTTCGACCGCGACTCGAACACCGTCGAGGTGTTCATCGGGCGCTTGCGCAAGAAGCTTCCCTTAGATCTCATCAAGACTGTCCGCGGGCTCGGCTACTGCCTCTCGGACGCGAGCGATGAGGTTTAACTCTCTCGCATTCCGGCTGTTTGCCTCCGCCGCGGCGTGGACCCTCGTCGTAATTCCGGTCACCGCCATCCTCCTCGTCTCCCTCTACCGCGAGGCCGTCGAGCGAAACTTCGATGCGCGCCTCAACGTCTATCTGACGAGCCTCGTCGCCTCGACCACTGAAGGCAGCGGGGACAAGCCGAAAGAGCCCGCCAATCTCGGCGAGCCCATCTTCACCATCCCCTTCTCCGGCTGGTACTGGCAGATCAAGCCACTCGATGGGGCCGCGCGCCCCGTCTTCGTCTCAGACTCCCTGCTTGATCAGCAGCTCAAGCTCCCGAGCCAGACCGCCGTCCCCCCCGACACGAGCCTGACCCGGCGCGCATACGCCGACGGCCCCGAGCAGCAGCGCCTGCGCATCGTCGAGCGTGAGATCCGGCCGGCCGGCCCCCGCTCGCCGCCCTATTCCTATGCCGTGGCGGGGGACGGGGCCGAGATCGACCGCGATCTTGCCGAGTTCACCCACCTCCTCATCGCAGCGCTTGCCGTGCTCGGGCTTGGGCTGCTGGTGGCGACATTCTTCCAAGTCCGTTTCGGGCTCCAGCCCTTGCGCGCCATAAGGCAGGACCTGGCGCAGATCCGCTCGGGCGAAGCCGAGAAGCTCGAAGGCGAGCTTCCCGTCGAGATTAGGCCGCTGCAGCAGGAGCTGAACGCGTTGATCGCGTCCAATCGCGAGATCGTCGACCGGGCGCGCACCCATGTCGGCAATCTCGCACACGCGCTCAAGACGCCGCTCAGCGTGATCTCTAACGAGGCGCGGGCGCATGAGGGACCGCTCTCCTCCAAAGTCCTCGAGCAGGCGGAGATCATGCGCACCCAGATCACGCACCATCTCGACCGGGCGAGGGTGGCGGCGCGGTCGAGCGTGATCGGCGACATCACCGACGTCGCCGGGGTCCTCCAGGCGCTGAAGCGGACGCTCGACCGCATCTACGGGGAGCGCGGCCTCGACCTTGCGGTCTCATGTGGCGAGGAACTGAAGTTCCAGGGTGAGAAGCAGGATTTCGAGGAGATGGTCGGCAACCTCCTCGACAATGCCTGCAAATGGGCGAGGTCGCGGGTCAAGGCCGAGGCGCAGCGTGTGGCGGGTGCCGCGAGCTTCACGGTCGTCGTCGACGACGACGGGCCGGGGCTGACGGAAACCGAACGGGCGAAGGTCGTGAAACGGGGGCAGCGTCTTGACGAGAGCAAGCCCGGCTCAGGCCTGGGGCTCTCGATCGTTGCCGACCTCGCTCATCTTTATAAGGGACGCCTCGAGCTCGAGCCCTCGCCCGAGGGGGGCTTGCGCGCCCGGCTCGAACTTCCGGCCGCCTGATTCCGCCAATTTTCCGGCAGCAACCTAATTTGGCCTGAATTGTTATTTGTTAAGGACCGATTGCGACGATTACACTCACTTCAGTCTTGCCGGGGGCCAGACCCGAGGGGTCATGGGCTGAATAGGGGAAACCAATGCGACGGGCATCCCTGATTGCGACGATCATGCTCCTGCCGGTGTTGCTGGCGGCCTGCGGGCCGGGCAACAAGCAGGGCACCGGCACCGTTGTCGGCGCCGTCGCCGGCGGTGTGGCTGGCGGAGCGATCGGCGGCAACAAGAACCGGATTGGCGGCGTGGCGATCGGGGCGGTGGTCGGCGGCCTCCTCGGTAACGAGATCGGCCGCCAGATGGACGAGCAGGACCGCCAGATGGCGGCGGCGGCCGAGTACCAGGCGCTCGAATATGGCCAGCCCGGAGCGGCCACGTCCTGGAACAACCCGGAAAACCAGCATCGCGGCCAGATCGTGCCCGGCAAGCCCTACAATCAGGGCAGCACGTTTTGCCGGCCCTACACCCACACCATCTATATCGGCGGCCAGCCCCAGACCGCGCGCGGCACCGCCTGCCGCGGGCCCGACGGCACCTGGAAGACGGTCAGCTAAGCTTAGCCAAGCTCTTGCTTGTGGCCGTGCCGACACGGGTCGCGCCAAGCCAGCCCTTGAGGTTGCGCCGAATTAATCTTGGCAGCCCTCCCGGACCTTGCCCCTCCATGCGCATTTCCCTATGGCTAGCTCTCTCTCTCTTGACTAGCGGAGGCTAGCGCTCGCCCGTGTTGCTTTGGGTCATCCTTGCCTGCCTCACGGCGATCGTGCTCCTCGTCCTGTTGCGGCCGCTCGCCGGGGCGGGGCCGAAAGGGCTTGCGCCCGAGGCCTTCGACGCCGCCGTCTACCGCGACCAGCTCAGCGAGATCGAGAGCGACCGCGGGCGCGGGCTGATCGGCGAGGCTGAAGCGGAAGCCGCACGGATCGAGATCTCGCGGCGGCTGCTTGCGGCCGGCAGCAAGGAGAGGGCTCCCGATCGCGTCAAGGCCTCCGGCCTGCGCGCAAGAGTGGCGATGATCGGCGTCGGCGCAGCGCTGCCTCTTTTCGCGCTCGGTTTTTATCTCGCCTACGGCTCTCCGCGTCTTCCCGACCAGCCGCTGGCGTTGCGCCTGCAAGATCCGGCGACCAATCAGAATCTCGAAGCGCTGGTCGCCCGGGTCGAGGCGCGGCTGCGCGAGCACCCCGAGGAGGGCGAAGGTTGGGACGCGATCGCCCCGGTCTATATGGGCGGGCGCCGCTATGCCGACGCCGCGGACGCCTACGCTCAGGCGATCCGGCTTCTCGGCCCGTCGGCCAAGCGCTTCTCGGGCCAGGGCCAGGCCCTCGTGCTTCAAAACAACGGTGTGGTGACGGAGGACGCCCGGCAAGCGCTGGAGCGCGCCGTCGCGCTCGATGCAACTCTCATCGAGCCGCGCATCCTGATCGCCATCGCCAAGGAGCAAGACGGCCAGTTCGGCCCGGCCATCGAGGATTGGCGGTCACTGTTGGCCAAAGAGGGCGGCGGCGATGCGGCCTGGCGCGAGATGGTGAAGAAGCGGATCGCCGCCGACGAAGCGCATGTTGCGGGTAAGCCCGTCGCGGGCGAGCCGGTGGCCGGGGCCGAGACGCCCGGGCCGGCAGGGACCGGTCAGCAAGGGGCGGGGGGGCCTGGGGCGGCGGATATTGCCGCCGCCCAAAATATGAGCCCAGCCGAACGGCAGGCCATGATCGAGCGGATGGTGCAGGGGCTCGCCGCCCGGCTCGACCAAGACGGCAACGATCTAGGCGGCTGGCTCAAGCTCGTCAGAGCCTATAGCGTGCTCGACCGGAAAGACGACGCGGTGAAGGCGCTCGCCCGCGCCAAGAGCCAGTTCAGCGGCAATAGCGATGCCACGGAGCAGCTCGATGCGCTCGCGGCCGAGCTTGGATTGAAGTCATGACACGAAAGCAGCGAAGAGGAATTCTGATCGGCACCTGCCTCGTGGTGCTTGGCGTGGCCGTGGGCCTCGTGCTTTTCGCCATGCGGGATTCCATCTTGTTCTTCTATAGCCCGAGCGAGGTGGCCAAGATGCAGATCGCTCCCGGCCAGCGCTTCAGGCTTGGTGGCCTGGTCGAGACGGGCAGCGTGGTGCGGAGCGAGGGGACGACCGTGCGGTTCGTCGTCACCGACATGGCGAAGACGCTGCCGGTGACCTTTACCGGCGTGCTTCCCGATCTCTTCCGCGAGGGGCAGGGCGTGGTGGCGGAAGGCACGCTCGCGGCCGACGGCACTTTCCAAGCCGACAACGTGCTCGCCAAGCACGACGAGAAATACATGCCGCCCGAGGTGGCTAAGAAGCTGAAAGAGCAGGGGGTGTGGCGCGGCGACGCGCAAGCCGGAACCCCTGAGGCGCCGGGCAAGGTGAATTGAGCGGAGGCTGAGGGGGCGGAAGATGATTGCAGAGACCGGTCACTACGCGCTGATCCTCGCCCTTGGCGTCGCCATCGTGCAGATGGTGCTGCCGCTGATCGGCACGCGCATCCGCGATCCGCAGCTCATGGCGGTTGCCGCCCCCGCCGCGCAGCTCGAGTTCATCCTGATCGCGATCGCCTTCATCGCCTTGATGACGGCCTATATCACCTCGGACTTCTCGGTCGAGAATGTCTGGCGCAACTCTCACTCGGCCAAGCCGCTGCTCTACAAGATCGCGGGCGTGTGGGGGAACCATGAAGGCTCCATGGTGCTGTGGGTGCTGATCCTGTCGCTGTTCGGCGCCGCGGTCGCGACCTTCGGCACCAACCTGCCGCGGCAGCTTCAGGCCAATGTGCTCGCCGTGCAGGGCTCGATCGGCGTGGCCTTCCTCCTCTTCATCGTCACCACGTCTAATCCCTTCACGCGTCTCGACCCTGCGCCCTTCGACGGCCAGGGGCTCAACCCGGTGCTGCAGGACCCGGCGCTCGCCTTCCATCCGCCCTTCCTCTACACGGGCTATGTCGGCTTCTCGATGGCCTTCTCCTTCGCCGTCGCGGCCCTGATCGAGGGGCGCATCGACGCCGCCTGGGCGCGCTGGGTGCGGCCATGGACCCTTGCCGCCTGGATGTGCCTCACCCTCGGCATCGCCATGGGCTCGTGGTGGGCCTATTACGAGCTCGGCTGGGGCGGGTTCTGGTTCTGGGACCCGGTGGAAAACGCCTCGTTCATGCCGTGGCTTGCCGGCACGGCTCTCCTCCATTCGGCACTGGTGATGGAGAAGCGCGATGCGCTGAAGGTGTGGACGGTGCTCCTCGCCATCATCACCTTCTCGTTGAGCCTGATGGGGACCTTCCTCGTCCGCTCGGGCGTGCTCACCTCCGTGCATGCCTTCGCCGTCGACCCCGCGCGCGGCATCTTTATCCTTGCCATCATGGGCGTCTTCATCGGCGGAGCGCTCGCGCTCTTCGCCTGGCGCGCGCCGCTGCTCTCCCAAGGTGGGCTGTTCGCCCCGATCAGCCGCGAGGGAAGTCTCGTCCTCAATAATCTTCTGCTCACCACGGCGTGCGCGGCGGTGTTCGTCGGCACGCTCTATCCGCTCGCGCTCGAGGCACTGACCGGCGACAAGATCTCGGTCGGGCCGCCCTTCTTCAATTTCACCTTCGCGCCGCTCATCCTGCCGCTCCTCATCGCCGTGCCGTTCGGGCCGCTGCTGGCGTGGAAGCGGGGAGACCTTCTGGCCGCCGCGCAACGGCTCATGGCGGCGGCATGCCTCGCGCTGCTCATCGCGGTCGCGGTGCTCGCCTTCCAGCAAAGAGGGCCTTGGCTTGCCCCGTTCGGCATCGGGATTGGCGTCTGGCTCATCGCCGGGGCGCTCACCGAGATCACCTATCGGGTCAAGCTGCTCGGCGCGTCCCGGTCGGAGGCCTGGCGGAGGCTGCGCAACCTGCCGCGCGCGGCCTATGGGTCGGCGCTGGCGCATTCGGGCCTCGGCCTCGTGGTCATCGGCATCGTCGCCACCACGGCCTGGCGGTCCGAGCAGATCCTCGCGCTGAAGCCCGGCGAGACCGCCGACATCGCCGGCTACACGCTCACCTTCAAAGGCGTCGCCCCCCGCCAGGGGCCGAACTACCAGGAGCGGGTGGCATTGTTCACCGTGACGCGCGGCGGCAAGGCGGTGACCGAGCTTACCCCGTCGAAGCGCGAGTTCACCGTCGAGCGGAGCGGCACTACGGAGGCCGGGATCCACGCGAGCTGGCGCGGCGATCTCTATGCTGTGCTCGGCGATCAGCTGAAGGACGGCGCTTACAGCGTGCGGCTCTATTTCAATCCACTCGTCCGATTTATTTGGCTCGGTGCCGTAGTCATGTTCGTGGGCGGCGGCGTGTCGCTGTCCGACCGGCGCTTACGTGTCGGCGCGCCGAAGCGGGCGCAAGCCAAGGTCGCGGCGATCCCGGCAGCGGAGTGATCATGAGGTTCCCCCGCAGCCTCTCGGCGCTCTGTCTCGCGCTCGCGCTCTCCGTCCTCGCCGCGCTTCCGGCGCACGCCGTGCAGCCCGACGAGGTGCTTGCCGATCCAGCGCTTGAGGCCCGCGCACGGACCATCTCCGAGGGCTTGCGCTGCCTCGTCTGCCAGAATCAGTCGATCGACGATTCCGATGCGCCTTTGGCCAAAGACCTCAGGCTACTGGTCCGCGAGAGGCTGAAAGCGGGTGACACCGACCAGCAGATCGTCGACTTCATCGTTGCCCGCTACGGCGAGTTCGTGCTGCTCAAGCCCCGGTTCGAGGCGCACACGCTGCTCCTCTGGTTCGCCACGCCCGCGGTGTTCCTGGCCGCGCTCCTGCTCATCGCGCTCGCTTATCGGCGGCGCAAAGCCTCCGCCGAGACCCTCGCGCCGCTCAGCGTTAACGAGAAGCGCAAGCTGAAGCGTCTGCTTGACGAGAGCTGAAACGAGGCTCTGCAGCGCACAGCGCAAAAGCCCTTGCCGCTAGCCATTTCCGCGCAAAAACCTTACTGAAATTTAATGACGCCGAAACGGCGGCGTAATCGGCGAACGCCTATATGTTGCATCCAGATGCCTCGCTCCTTCGACGATGCAAGGCTCTAGCAACGGGATTTCCATCTCAGGAGAGAGG
>JAENXG010000501.1 GCA_016649675.1 Methyloceanibacter sp. | reverse complement strand
GGGCTGTTGACCGCTGACGCCCGCGGGCGATCAGCGCTTGGCTTCCGCGCGCAACTGCTTTTTCGAGAGCTTGCCGCGGCTTTCATGCCGCGAACGCGACCCCCTCGAAGGTCGCGACGCCTGCGTCTAAAAAGCCGTCGCCGCTGGTTAGGGCCGAAACTTCGGCAGAGAAGGAGCGCGCAATGATGCACGCTCCCCTTTGCCTCGGCCTCGCTAGCCGCCGCCACCACTCATCTAGCACCTCCCTGTTTGGAAACTTGCAGCTCGCGGCATTGGCCGAATCGATTTGAGCTTTCCGACCACCTGGTCGCGGCTCTGTTCCAGGCCGCATGATCACACTCTCGGTCCATCAGCATGGGCGCGCTCAATCCAGCAACCGGACTGTGCACGATCAGTCGATGTGATGTGCCGATCGTGCCTGCGCGGCTTCTAACGGTCAGCTCGGCCTGCGCCACGATGCTCGGCACGCAGTTCCCTTTTCGAGAGCTTGCCCACCATGGTCTTGGGCAGCTGATCGCGAAACTCGATCTCGGCCGGCAGCTCGATCTTCGAGAGCTTCCCTCTGAGGAACTGGAGCAGCTCCGCCGCCGTCGCTTCCCTACCTTCTTTCAGCTTTACGAAGGCCTTGGGCGCCTCGCCCCGATAGGGGTCTGGAATTCCGACGACGATCACCTCAGCGACCGCCCCGTGCTCGTAGAGAGCATCCTCGATTCGCCGCGGATAGACCTTGAAGCCAGAGGCGTTGATCATGTCCTTGATGCGGTCGACGATGAAGATAAAGCCATCCTCGTCCATGTAGCCCACGTCGCCGGTGCGGAAGAAGCGCCCCACGAAGCTCCCCTCGGTGTCTTCCGGCTTCCGCCAATAGCCGGTCATCACCTGCGGTCCAGCGATGCAAATCTCGCCCGTCTCGCCCTGGGGCATGGCCACGGCAGGATCTTCCAGCGAGCGGATGGAGATATCGGTGGCAGGGAGGGGGAGGCCGATCGAGCCTTCCCTGCGGGTCTCGACGGGGTTGCAGCTGACCACCGGAGAGGTCTCGCTTAAGCCATAGCCCTCCACCACGCTGCAACGGCATACCGCCTCGAAGCCGCGCTTCACCTCGAGCGGCAGCGCCGCTCCGCCCGAGATGCAATATTCGAGCGAGCTGAGATCGAAATTGGCGATGTGGGGATGGCGCATGATGGCGTTGTACAGCGTGGGCACGCCAGGCATCATCGTCGGGCGCAATTTGCCGATCAGCTTCAAGGTGTCGATGAGCTCGAACTTCGGCAAGAGGATGATCTCCATGCCGCTGACGATGCCGAAATTCATCACCGTGGTCATGGCGAAGACGTGGAACAGCGGAAGGATGCCGAGCATGCGGTCGCCCGCGATCGCCTGCCGGTTCTGCCAAAGCTTCACCTGCGCGACATTGATCGAGAGATTGGCGTGGGTGAGCATCGCCCCTTTGGGCGTGCCGGTGGTGCCGCCGGTATATTGCAGGACCGCGATGGCCTCGGGCGTGATCGCCGGCCGCTCGTAGTTCCCGTCATTGGCGAGGAGGTCCCGCTCAAGCACGATCTTGCCCTTCGCTTGCGAGGCGCTCGCCTTGGCGAGCTTCGTGCGCTGCGTGAGCTTGAAGCCGACCGACTTGAGCGAAGGCAATAGCGAGGTGAAGCTTGCGACCACGGCCTTGTCGAGAGCGCCGGACTTGAGCAGCGCCTCGACCTTCTCGAAGGTGAGCGCTAGATCGAGCGTCACCATGATCTTGGCGCCGCTGTCGCGAATCTGGAATTCGATCTCCTCGAGGCTGTAGAGCGGGTTGAAATTGACGATCGTGCCGCCCGCCTTGAGCACTCCGTAATAGAAGATCACGAAGGCAGGGCTATTGGGCAGGAGGAG
>JAENXG010000276.1 GCA_016649675.1 Methyloceanibacter sp. | reverse complement strand
GGAAAGTGATATTTTGGTCGCTGTCAAGTAGTCACGAATATGTAGCACGACAATATCATGCTTTTGCCGCAGTCAGGCCTCAATATACTAGAAAACGGCGACAGTAAGGCGATGGCAAAGCTTGCCATAAACAAATAAAACCTCATCGTTACAGCATGAAAGCTATACCGATTGAAGTATTTCATGCGCCAAGCCGCCCCCGTTGCAAAGCGAGGGAGCAGGCTTCCGGTGGTTAACGTCAGAGGGGGTTCGCGGTTCCGTTGCCTATCGGCGCGGGCAAAAGGAGCCGCTAATCGGCGTCCATCTTCAGCGCGGCGATGAAGGCCTCTTGCGGGATGTCGACGCGGCCGAAGCTCCGCATCTTCTTCTTCCCCGCCTTCTGCTTGTCGAGCAGCTTGCGCTTGCGCGTGATGTCGCCGCCATAGCATTTGGCGGTAACGTCCTTGCGCATCGCGCTGATCGTCTCGCGTGCGATGACCTTGCCGCCGATCGCCGCCTGGATCGGGATCTTGAACAGGTGCCGCGGAATCAGATCCTTCAGCTTCTCGACCATGGCGCGGCCCCGCATCTCCGCGCGGCCTCGATACACTATGATGGATAAGGCGTCGACCGGCTCGTCGTTGACCAGCAGCGACATCTTGACGAGCTCGCCCTCCTCATAGCCGATGATGTGATAATCGAAGGAAGCGTAGCCTCGCGAGATCGACTTCAGGCGATCGTAGAAATCGAACACCACCTCGTTCAGCGGCAGCTCGTAGACGAGCATGGCGCGTGAGCCCGCATAGGTCAGGTTCTTCTGCCGCCCGCGCCGGTCCTCGCAGAGCTTGAGCACCGCGCCTAAATACTCGTCGGGCACGAGGATGGTGGCCTCGATCCACGGCTCCTCGATCTTGGCGATCTTTTGCGGCTCCGGCATGTCGGCGGGGTTGTGCAGCTCCGTCATCGTGCCGTCGGTGAGATGCACGCGGTAGATGACCGACGGCGCCGTGGCGATGAGGTCGATATTGAACTCCCGCTCCAGGCGCTCGCGGATGATCTCGAGATGGAGCAGCCCGAGGAAGCCGCAGCGGAAGCCGAAGCCGAGCGCGGCAGAGGTCTCCATCTCATAGGTGAAGCTTGCGTCATTGAGGCGGAGCTTGCCGACCGCCTCGCGCAACGCTTCAAACTCGCTCGCATCCACGGGGAACAGCCCGCAGAACACGACCGGCTGGGCCGACTTGAAGCCCGCGAGCGGGGCGTCGGCCGGCTTCTTCTCGTCGGTGACGGTGTCGCCCACGCGCGTATCGGCCACTTGCCGGATCGAGGCGGTGAAGAAACCGATCTCGCCCGGCCCGAGCGATGGCCGCATCTCCTGCTTCGGGCGGAAGATGCCGACACGATCGATCTGGTAGGCGCCGCCCGTCAGCATCAGCTTGATGCGTTGGCCTTTAGATAGCACCCCGTCGATGATGCGTACGAGCACGACCACGCCGAGATAGGGGTCGTACCAGCTGTCGATGAGGAGCGCCTTCAGCGGCGCGTTGACATCGCCCTTGGGAGCGGGGAGGCGATGCACGATCGCTTCCAGCACCTCCTCGACGCCCTTGCCGGTCTTGGCCGAGATTTCCAGCGCGTCATGGGCATCGAGCCCGATCACGTCCTCGATCTGCTGGCGCACCTGGGCGGGCTCGGCCGCCGGCAGGTCGATCTTGTTGAGGACCGGCACGACCTCATGGTGGTTGTCGAGCGCCTGATAGACATTGGCGAGCGTCTGCGCCTCGACCCCTTGGGTGGCGTCGACTACCAGCAGCGAGCCCTCGCAGGCGGCGAGCGAGCGGTTCACCTCATAGGCAAAATCCACATGGCCCGGCGTATCGATCAGGTTCAGCTCATAGAGCTCGCCGTTGCGCGCGCGGTAGTCGAGGCGCACGGTCTGCGCCTTGATGGTGATGCCGCGCTCCCGCTCGATGTCCATGGAATCGAGCACCTGCTCCTTCATCTCCCGCGCCGTGAGCCCGCCGCACAGCTGGATCAGCCGGTCTGCCAGCGTCGACTTGCCGTGGTCGATATGGGCGATGATGGAGAAGTTGCGGATGTGGGAGAGCGGCGGCGCTTCGGAATTCGTCATGGTCGGCTTGGTACGGGAGCAAGCCGCTCAGGGTCAAGCGCCGCGGCCTGAACAATTGCAGCGAAACAGTGGGCGGAACCGCCTCATTGTGGTAGCGGTTCGATTCTAGACGTAGCTGGCTTTAGCGAATCCCAGAAATTCAACGGAGGCATCTGATGCTCAAGAACGTGATGTTTGCTGCCGTCGCGACCGGTCTCGTTGTTGCCGTCGCCCTCCCTGTCCAGTTCACGCCGGCCGAGGCGGCTGCGCCCCTGACCTGCAAGGAAGCTGCGAAGCTCAAATATCCCGCCGATCATGCGGCGCGCGCGGCCTACAAGAAGGGCTGCAAGGAAGCCTGGAAGGCTCATAAGAAGGCGACGAAGACCGCCTGACCTTGGCGTTTACCAAGACCATCAAGTTTCGGAGAAGGGACCAAGCGGTCCCTTTTTCATTTGGTGCTCGAATTGCCTTGCGAGCTCAACGGCTTGCGGGTGAAGAAGAGCCGCTATCGGGGCAGCGCTGACATAAACGGAATGGCACCACGTTTCCGAAATCCACAGATTACGGAAGAACCCGGTTGACGAGAGCGCCAGATTTAGCGCCTTATTCCGGCGCGTAACTTGTCGGTGTAACGTGACGGAGTAACTCAATGGTTAAGAAAGTATTTCTGGCGGCGGCAGCGTCCCTCATCCTGGCCAGCGCCACGATGACCATGGCGCCCGCGCCGGCGATGGCCTGCAGCGGCTGCCATAAGGCCGCGAAGGCTGCGTATCCCCACGATGCGAAGGCCCGCAAGGCTTACAAGAAGCATTGCAAGGTCCACTACAAGGCCTACAAGAAGGCCCACAAAAAGCACCATCTGTTCGGCAAATAGTCGAGCACAGGCTGACGCGTTGACAAAGGGATCCGCGCCTGCCGCGGGTCCCTTTTCACGTTATGGCGTCCCTCAAATGCCGGCGTACCACTCGTAGCCGAGATCTTCCCAGAACCCGCCATGGCCGCCGCGAATGCCGGCGATCTCGTCCACGGCCTCGATGCGCATCACATATTTCGCCATCTTGTAGCCGAGCTGCCGCTCCACGCGCAGCCTGAGCGGCGCGCCATGGGGAACAGGCAGGACCTGATCGTTCATCTCGTAGGCGAGGATGGTCTGCGGGTGGAATGCGTCGGCAAGGCCCACGGATTCGTAATATTTGCCTTCGTCGGTGCCGGTCTGGCCAAGATCGTCGGCGCAATAAAGGACGATGTAGCGCGCGTTCGGCTTAAGCCGCGCGGCATCGAGCAGGCCCTTGAGCGGCACGCCCTTCCATTTGCCGATGCAGCTCCAACCCTCGACGCAATCGTGCCGCGTGATCTGGGTGCGCGAAGGCATCGCCCGCAGCTCGGCAAGCGATAGCTCGAGCGGGCTCTCCACGAGACCCCCGACAACGAGCTTCCAGTCGGCGAAGCCCTTGTCGGCGTGGGCCTTGTAATCGGGGTCGTCGGGATTGGTCGAGCCGTTGGCCCGGAATTCCGGCGAGAGATCGGCCTCGCTGAATTCCCGCGC
>JAENXG010000089.1 GCA_016649675.1 Methyloceanibacter sp. | reverse complement strand
CCGCATCACCCCGAGCCGCTCGCGTGCCGCCTCCGACAGCGGCGCCCGATAAAGGAGGATGCAGGACGACTCAGCTGTGCCCCGCCCGACGCGCCCCCGCAGCTGATGGAGCTGGGCAAGCCCG
Source organism: Methyloceanibacter sp. (assembly GCA_016649675.1). Lineage (GTDB taxonomy): Bacteria > Pseudomonadota > Alphaproteobacteria > Rhizobiales > Methyloligellaceae > Methyloceanibacter. The sequence goes on along the minus strand of JAENXG010000089.1, from coordinate 8,850 downwards.
AAGCGCTCGGCATGCTCGATGATCATGATGCTCGCCTTGGGCACGTCGACGCCGACCTCGATGACCGTGGTCGACACCAGGATCGACAGCGCCCCGGAGGCAAACGCCGCCATGACGCGATCCTTGTCCTTGCCCGTGAGCTGGCCATGGACGAGGCCGACTTTATCGCCGAAGCGGGCGTGAAGCTCGGCGTAGCGCGCCTCGGCGGCAGCGAAGTCGAGCAGCTCGGATTCGACGACGAGCGGACAGACCCAATAGGCTTGCGCCCCGCCTTGAACCGCCCGGTCGACCGCGGCGATGACCTCCTCGAGCCGTTCGAGCGGTACGGTACGCGTGGCGATAGGCTTCCGTCCCGGCGGCTTCTCGTCGAGCCGCGACACGTCCATATCACCATAGCTGGTGAGCAGAAGCGTGCGCGGGATCGGGGTGGCGGTCATCACCATGAGCTCTGCTCCGCTGCCGCTGCCCTTGGCTTGCAACGCGAGCCGCTGATGCACGCCGAAGCGGTGCTGCTCGTCGATGACGACGAGGCCGAGATCGCGGAAGACGATGCCCTCCTGAAAAATCGCATGGGTGCCGATGAGAATGTCGATCTGGCCCTCTTTCAGCGCCTCCACGAGGCCCGCACGCTCGCGGCCGCGCTCGCGCCCCGTGAGAAGTGCGATGCGCAAGCCCGCAGCGGCGCCGAACTCGCTGATGGTCTTGAGGTGCTGGCGCGCGAGAAGCTCGGTCGGCGCCATCAAGGTGGCTTGCGCGCCGGCCTCGACCGCGACCGCCATGGCCAGAAGCGCCACTACGGTCTTGCCGCTGCCGACATCGCCCTGCAGCAGGCGGAGCATGCGGTGCGGGCTTGCGAGGTCGGCGTCGATCTCGCCGAGCGCCCGGGTCTGTGCGCCGGTCAGCTTGAAGGGAAGCGCGGCCAGAATGGCTTTGCGGAGCTTGCCTCGCGCGGCAAGCCGCCGTCCGGCGCGCTTCTTGAGCCGCTGGCGGATGACGGCAAGGGCGAGCTGGTTGGCCAGAAGCTCGTCGTAAGCCAACCGCGCCCGCGCCGGCGCCGACGGGAGAAGATCTGACTCGGCCTCGGGCGCATGCAGTCGCGCCAGCGCCTCGGCGAAGCTTGGCCAGGCATTCTGCGCGCGCCAGCCGCTGTCGAGCCACTCGGGCAGAGCAGGTAGCCGCGCCAACGCCTCGGCGATTGCTCTCCGCAGCACCGTATTTGTGAGGCCCGCGGTCAGCGGATAGATGGGCTCTTGCAGAGGCAGCTTGCCCGCGCCGTCGATCGCCGTCACGTGGTCCGGATGCGGCATCTGCAGCCAGCCGTCATAGGATTCGAGCTTGCCCGAGATAAGGCGCCGGCTGCCCTCGGGCAGGAGGCGCTTGAGATAGACGGGATCGGCATTGAAATAGACAAGCTCGAGCGCAGCAGAATCATCCTCGACCAGCACGCGATAGGGAGCGCGAGCCCCTTTCCGTCCGCCTCCGGGCCGGTGCTCCGTCACGGTGACTGCAAGCGTGGCAAGATCGCCGGTCCTCGCCTCCACGATGCGGGGGGTGATGGCGCGGTCGATCAGCGCGACCGGCAGGTGCCAGAGGAGATCGATGACGCGCGCATGCGCCGATTGCTGGCGCGGGGCGACGAGCTTGTTCAGCAGCCCCTCGACCTTGGGCCCCACACCCTTTAGAGAGCGGACGGTGGCGAAGAGGACAGCTAACCGGGCGGGGCGCATCGAAACATCATGCCGTAGGGTGGGCAAAGGCGCGGGAATTGCGCCGTGCCCACCATGGTTCGCCGCGTGGGCAACGACAAGAGCCGTTACCCACCTTACGGTCGCGAAACTTGACAGAGTAAGCGCGCTCGCTCTAACCCAGCCGATCAGGCTCTGGAACCATATTCATGTCCAGTGATCTTGGAATGCGCCGCCGCCGGGCGCTTTGGCGGGCGACGCACCGTGGCTACAAGGAGATGGATGTCCTGCTCGGTCGCTTCGCCGAGCAGTCGCTTGACGGAATGAATGCCGCCGACATCGGCGTGTTCGAGCGCCTGATCGAGATGCCTGACCCGGCCATCGAGACGTCCCTGTTCGAGGGAAGCACGCTTGGCGAGCGCGACCTCGACGAACTTATTGAGCGCATGCGGCGTTTCCACGGCCTCGACCAGGCCGAATAACCGACGACACTCCATCATGGCAGTCACGCCGAAGCTTCCATCCCTCCCGGTCGAGCGTCTGTTCAAAGGCCCGCACACCATTGCGAGCCGCGTGCCCGAGGGGCTGGACGCGCTCCTTCTCGGCGAGCTTGCCCGCCATGGGGCGAAAGGCGCCCCGATCCTGCATGTCGCCCGCGACGCTAACCGGCTCGCTACGCTGGAAGAGGCGCTGCAATTCTTCGCCCCCGATGTGACGGTGTTGAGCTTTCCAGCCTGGGACGGCGTTCCCTACGACCGCGTCGCGCCCAATGCCGAGACCATCGCGCGGCGCATCAGCACCCTTGCCGCGCTGAACGGCCGCGCGCCGGACGACGCAAAACCGCTCATCGTGCTGACCACGATCCACGCCGTGCTACAGCGCGTGCCCTCACGCGCTTTCATCGCCGCCTCGAGCGAGCGCCTTGCGCCCGGCAATGTCTTGAGCATGCAGGGGCTGATCGAGCGGCTCGAAGCGTCCGGTTATGGCCGCGCCGGAACCGTGACGGACCCCGGTCAATACGCGGTCCGCGGCGGCATCCTCGACCTCTATCCACCCGGCGGACAACCCGTCCGCCTCGACTTCTTCGGCGACACGCTCGAATCGATCAGGGCCTTCGATCCCGAGACGCAGCGGACGGAGGCAAGGCTCGACGCCGTCCAGCTCCTGCCCATGAGCGAGGTGGCGCTCACGCCTGAGGTGCGCCGCGCCTTCCGCCAGCGCTATGTCGAGCTGTTCGGTGCGGTCACCGGCGACGACCCGCTCTACGAGTCGATCTCGGCCGGCCGCCAGCATCAGGGCATGGAGCATTGGCTGCCGCTCTTCCATGACAGCCTCGCCACCCTGTTCGATTATCTGCCGGGCGCCGTCGTCATTCTCGATCCGCTGGTGGACGATGCGCGGGCAAAGCGGCTCGAGCAGATCGCCGACCATTACGACGCGCGCGCACAGGCGCTCGAGCGCAAGGCCTTCGGCGCGCCGCCTTATCATCCCGTCACGCCCGAGAGCATGTTCCTGAGCGAGACGGAATGGCAGGCGATGCTTGGCAGCCGGCAGGTGATCGCGCTCGACCCCTTCGAGCGCCCAGAGGAGGGCCAAGGCGCCACCATCGTCTCCTTCGGCGGCAGGCAAGGACGCTCCTTTGCCGCTGAGCGCCAGACGGAAGGCGCCAATGTTTTCGATGCCGTTGTTGCCCATGCCAAGCGGCTCGGCGGCGAGGGCAAGCGGGTGATCGTCGCCTGCTGGAGCATCGGCGCGCGCGAACGGCTGGCGACGCTACTCGCCGAGCATGGCGGCGGCGAGACCAAGGCCGTTGCGAGCTTCGCCGAGGTTCTTTCCGCTCCGGCATCGGCCACGATCTTCGCGGTGTTGCCTCTCGAGACGGGCTTCGAGGCGCCCGGGCTTGCCGTGATCGGCGAGCAGGACATTCTCGGCGACCGGCTCATCCGCAAGTCCCGCGGTAAGCGCGGCAAAGACGTCCTCACCGAGGTGTCGAGCCTGAGCGTGGGCGACCTCGTGGTGCATGCCGACCACGGCATCGGCCGCTTCGCGGGCCTTGCCACCATCGAGGCCGCGGGCGAGCCGCATGACTGCCTCGAAGTGCATTACCAGGCGGGCGACAAGCTTTATTTGCCGGTGGAGAATATCGAGCTCCTGAGCCGCTACGGCTCGGACGAGTCTGGCGTCCAGCTCGACAAGCTCGGCGGGGTCGCGTGGCAGTCGCGCAAGGCCCGACTCAAGAAGCGCATCCGCGACATGGCCGACAAGCTGATCAAGGTTGCCGCGCTGCGCGAGCTTCGCCAGGCGCCGGTGCTCAATCCACCGGACGGCGTCTATGACGAGTTTTCCGCACGCTTCCCCTACGAAGAGACCGAGGACCAAGCCACCAGCATCGGCGCCGTGCTCGACGATCTGGCCAGCGGTCGGCCTATGGACCGGCTGATCTGCGGCGATGTTGGCTTCGGCAAGACCGAGGTCGCGTTGCGCGCGAGCCTGATCGCCGTGCTTGCCGGCAAGCAGGTCGCCGTCGTGGTGCCGACCACGCTGCTCGCTCGCCAGCACTTCCACACCTTCACCGAGCGCTTCCGCGGCTTTCCCGTGAAGATTGGGCAATTGTCTCGCTTGGTCGGCGCCAAGGAAAGCGCCGAGGTGAAAAAGGGCCTGAAAAGCGGCGACATCGATATCATCATCGGCACGCACGCGCTGCTCGCCAAGTCGGTGGAGTTCGCCGATCTCGGTCTGCTCATTGTCGATGAGGAGCAGCATTTCGGCGTCCAGCACAAAGAGCGCCTAAAGCAGCTCCGCGAGGACGTGCATGTGCTGACGCTGACCGCCACGCCCATTCCCCGCACGCTGCAGCTGGCCCTGTCGGGCGTGCGCGAGATGTCGCTGATCTCGACGCCACCGGTCGATCGCCTTGCCGTGCGCACCTATGTGACCCCGTTCGATCCGGTGATCCTGCGCGAGGCGCTGCTCAGGGAGCGCTTCCGCGGCGGCCAAACCTTCTATGTCGTGCCACGCATCTCCGATCTCGACGACGCGGCCGCATTCCTCGCCGAGCATGTGCCGGAGCTGAAGGTCGCGCGCGCCCACGGCCAGATGGCAAGCCGCGAGCTCGACCAGGTGATGAACGCCTTCTACGACCGGCAATATGACATTCTGCTCTCGACCTCGATCGTCGAGTCGGGCCTCGATATCCCGTCGGCCAATACGCTGATCGTGCATCGCGCCGACATGTTCGGGCTCTCTCAGCTCTACCAGCTGCGCGGCCGCGTCGGACGCTCGAAGATCAGGGCCTATGCCTATTTCACCATCCAAGCCGACACGCGTCTCACGCCTGCGGCCGAGAAGCGGCTCAAGGTGCTCCAGTCGTTGGATACGCTCGGCGCCGGCTTCGTGCTGGCGAGCCACGACCTCGACATCAGGGGCGCCGGCAATCTCCTTGGCGAGGAGCAGTCGGGACATATCAGGGAAGTGGGCTTCGAGCTTTACCAGTCGATGCTGGAAGAGGCGGTGGTGGCGCTGAGGGGCGGCGAAATCATCGAGGATCAATGGTCGCCGCGCATCAATCTCGGCACCTCGGTGCTCATCCCGGAGACCTATGTGCCGGACCTGCAATTGCGGCTTGGCCTTTACCGCCGGCTCGCCGCGGTCGAGAGCCATGACGCGATCGAGTCCTTCGCCGCCGAGCTGATCGACCGCTTCGGCGCGCTGCCCGAGGAGGTGCGCCATCTCCTCGACATCGTCGAGATCAAGGGGCTGTGCCGCCAGGCGGGCATCGAGCAGATCGATGCCGGGCCGAAGGGCGCCGTCATCGCCTTCCGCAACAAGAGCTTCGCCAATCCGGAAGGCCTGATCGCCTTCATCCGCGAGGCGGGCGCGAAGGTGAAGCTGCAGCCCGACCACCGGCTCATCTATTACGCCAATTGGCAGACGCCGGAGGACAGGCTCGCCGGCGCACGGGACCTGCTCAAGCGCCTGGTCAAGATCGCCGCCGCGGTGAAGCAGGCGGCGTGACGTTCGGGGTTACACCTGCTTCAAGATCTGCTCGCGCAGAACGCGGCCTCCGGCATCGCGCGGGATCTGCCTTACCACCAGAAGCTTGTCCGGGAATTTGTAAGACGCGACCTCACGCTCCTTGAGAAACTTGTGCAGCGCCTCGAGCGAGATGGGCTCGTTCGGTCTCGGCATCACGGCGGCGAAGATGCGGTCGCCCACGATCGGATCGGGAAGCACGAAGCACGCGGCGTCGAGGAATCCGGTAAAGCTCTGATAGAGCTGATCGAGCTCGCTCGCCGCGACGGTAAAGCCGCCATGATGCAGAAGCTCAACATCCCGCTTGAGCCGTAAGCGTCTGCCGTCACCCTCGGGCGCCGCGTAGAGACCCGTCGCGACGAAGCCCTCGCGGTCAACGGCGATCGGCCCGCCCGCCGGCCCACGAGGAACGACCGGCCCACGCAAGAGAAGCTCGCTGTCGCCCGCGCCGTCGCGGCGCGTGCCGAGCTTCGTTTCCACGAATACCGCGCTGTCGCCATCCTCTTCGAGACGCACGCGCCCAAGCGGAAGGGACGCCGGGTTTGCGCGCGTCTCGCGCCGGAGCACCACGCTGGCAAGGTCGCCCAGCGGGCAGAGATCGAAGAGGAGAGGCGCCGCGCCATAAAACGGAGGGGCGGGGAAGGCGAGACCAGGCATCGACCACACCGCGCCGAGCCGCCTCAACCGGCAATCAGGCCCCTGCAGCACGCCGTCCTTGGCAAGCTCGGCAAGGATCGGGGCGGGGAGTGCCGTGACCGTAGCGCCGGAAGTCAGGAGCTGTTGCACGAAATCCAGATAATCGAAGGGATGATGCTGGGCGAGCGTGGCCCCGCTGATGAGCCACGGCATGAGCCCGAGCGAAAGCCCTGCCGGCCCCGTGCACGGATAGGGATTGAGGATCACGTCGCTGCTGTCGAGCGAAAGGGCAAGCACCGTGAGCGCTCCTTGCGCCAAGAGCTCGTCCTCCCGGCGAAACACGGGCACCACCGGCGCGCCGGCCCGCGCGGTGAAAGTGACCATGGCCGGCGTGACGCGCATCGGCGCCTCGACGAGGCGCTCCGACGCGGCCCGTCCTGCCTCGATCACCTCATCGAGACAGACGACGCCGTCGGGAAGGTCGGGACCGAACCCCAGCACGAAGCGTACCGAAATGCGGGTGGAGGCAATCGCGCAGAGCTTCTCCGCGTGGTTCTCGCCGCCAAAGCGGGAAACGCCGATGAGCGCTTTGGGCTCGACCGCCTCGCACGCCTGGCCGATCTCCATGCCCCGCCACAGCATCGGCAGTGCCGCGACGGTGAGACCGGCGCGCCAGGCGGCGAGCAGCGTGAGTGGCTGCAAGACGAGATTGGGAAGCTGCACGGCGATCCTGTCGCCGGGCTCCAGCCCAAGCTCGATGAAGAACGAGGCGAGCGCGTCGACGGCGTCGTCGGCCTCGCGGTAGGTCAAGGATTTCGGGCGTCCGAAGCCGAGTGCCGGGAGATTGGGCGGATCGGAAAGGGCTGTGGCGCCGGGCCTCTGGCGGGCGCGCCGCCGCAACAGACCTTCGGCGGTGAGCGGGCCGCTCTCCTCGGTCCTCTGGATGGCCTCGGCGGGCAGCGTGCTCATTGTCTGATCACGGCTTGCCGGCGCCTTCGCCGGGAGGCGTGGCGGCTGACGGATCAAACCACCAGGTGTCGATCTGATAGCCGTAAAGGGGCGTGGTGGAAGGCCGCTTGATCTCGCGCCAATGGGCGACCCACTGGCTCGGCAGATGGAAAAGCGGGATGACGTAGTCGCCCGAGAGCAGCACGCGATCGAGCGCGCGCACCGCCGAGACGAAGGCTTCGTCGTCTTCAGCCTTGAGCACGGCCTCGATCATGGCATCGACGCCTTGGCTTTTCACGCCTGGATAGTTGAACGAGCCATCGCTCACCGCAGCCTCGCTCCCCCAACGAAACGACTGCTCATTTCCCGGCGACAGCGACACCGGCCAGAAATACTGGATCATGTCGAAGTCGTAGGTTTGCTTGCGCCGCTGATATTGGGCCGAATCAACTTGACGGATTCGCGCCTCGATTCCTACCTGTTTCAAGGCGGCGGCATAGGTGAGGAGCAGCCTTTCCTGGGCGCGGGTGGCGGCGAGAATCTCGAACTCGAAAGGCTCTCCCGTCGCCACCTTGACGAGCTTGCCCTCTTTCAGCTGATAGCCGGCCGCTTCGAGCAGCGCGAGTGCCTCGCGCCGTCCTTCGCGGTTCTCGCCGGTGCCGTCGCTGACGGGGAAGGCGAAGCTTCCGTTCATGATCTCGGGCTTCACCTCGCCCGCATAAGGCGCGAGCAGGTCGCGCTCGCGGGCGTCGGCGGGGCGCCCGTGCGAGGACAGCTCAGAGCGGGCGAAATAGCTTTCGCTGCGCGCAAACTGGCCGTGATAGAGGTTGCGGTTCACCCATTCGAAGTCGAACAGCTTGATCAGCGCCTCGCGCACGCGGGGGTCGGCGAAGATCGGCCGCCGCGTGTTGAACACGAGCGCCGACATGCCCGCCGGGGTTTCCAGCGGCAGTTCCTCCTTGACGACGCGGCCGTCGCTGAGAGCTGGAAAATCGTAGCCTTCGGTCCAGCGCGTCGGATCGTCCTCGTTGCGAAGCTGGACGAGCCCGGACTTGAAGGCCTCGAACATGCTGCCGGCGTCGCGGTAATAGTCGAAACGGATCTCGTCGAAATTATAGAGCCCGCGATTGACCGGAAGATCGCGCCCCCAATAATTGGGGTCGCGCGCGAACGTAATGCTCTTGCCGGGGTCGACCTTGGCGATGGTATAGGGGCCGCTGCCGATCGGAGGGAGGAGGCTCGTCTTCTCGAACTGGTCGGGATCGATGAGATGGCGCGGCAGCACCGGCATCAGGCCCATGATCAGCGGCATCTCGCGGTCGCCGCTGCCGTCGAAGGTGAAGCGGACTTTGCGCTCGCCCGTCTGCTCCACCCTGGTGACTTTCTTGTAGTAGGAGCGGTGGTTGGGCCGGCCGTGATCGCGCAACAGCGCGTGCGAGAAGATCACGTCCTCGACGGTGATGGGCGTGCCGTCGGAGAACTTCGCGCCCGCGCGCAGCGTGAACTCGACGAAGCTTCGGTCGGCGGGCGTATCGACGCTCTCGGCGAT
>JAENXG010000037.1 GCA_016649675.1 Methyloceanibacter sp. | reverse complement strand
GCCAGGATTCTGAAACGGTGCATCCGCTAGGCTGCAAGTAGCCGACGAGCATCCGAGCCGACGTTGGTCACGGACATCAGACGCCATCTGGCAACGAAATCCAGATATGACGCCGCGCCCTTTAGCAACGCCCAAAAGTGTAACGCCTAACGCCGATGCCGCAGCGGCTTTGCACTGCTCTGCCCGCTCAAGGCAGGTCCTAATATGATCGCCAAGCTTCTGGAGCGTTGCCCAATCCCACTCACCTAAGCGGGATAGTGGCGACGGACTCTCTAAGGTCAGTGCTGATGCGTGGTAACCGCCGTCACGGCGTCGGCAAGGCGGCCGTGATAAAGCGGCTTGGGCAGCACCGGTGCGTCCGGTACTTGTTGGTGGATGCGCTCGACGGTGTCGCGGTCCGCGTATCCGGTGATGAAGACGATGGGTGCCTCGCACACCGTGCGAAGCCACCTAGCGACCTCAATCCCTTCGCGGCCTCCTTCGAGGTTGATGTCCATCAGGACAACATCGGGCTGATTACTCATCGCAAGCATGGAGGCTTGATGTCCATTTGCCGCCAGATCGCAAATGTCGAAGCCGAGTGCGTTCATGTCTGCTTCTAGGCTGAGGGCGAAAAAGATTTCATCTTCGACAATCAGGGCGCGTCCACGGTGTGGAGGCGAACGTTGTGCCATGTCGGGCCTTCCTTTCTGGGAGTGCCCCTTACGACTAACGCCCTAAGCTGAGTTTTGTGCCGTTGCTAGTAAAAGCCTCCCCCAACCCGCCAAAGCTCCTTTGCAGCAACGTCGAGCGACCGCGCCAGTCTCGAGCGGACTCGGGCAGCAAGCCGACGAGGTCCGCGCTCAACGTGAACAACGGCTCAAGGTCGACCACGATGCCTCGGGCGTCCGCCTTGGTCGGCATGAGCTTTTCGTCAAAGCCCACGGCTGCGGATGGGTTCGGACTGACGCGACCTCTTCGTTGTTGAATGTCCGCTATGGGTCAAAAGCTGACGTTACGACGGCCCATCGAGTTCGTCCGCTAAGTGCCAAAAGCGGACCCGCACTCGCCGAAATTCCGCGAACGAGCAAGGTACCTGAGGACAAGCCTTATTGCACGGTCACCCGGTGTCGGCGCGTATCGGAACGGCTTGAAATCGAGGATGTTCACTCCGAGATATAGATAACGGGGGCCGGGTAGGAGACCTGGCCATGAGACGGTTGCTGCTAACGCTGTCGCTTGCAGGGGCTGCCGTTTACACGGTCAACTTCCTAGTCACTACCCAAGACGCCGTTGCCGTTCAAACTCGTCCTACCCAGCCAGTCGTAAGGCACCTGCGTTCGTGGGGCTCTTACCTTTCTGACCTGCCTCTAAGCCAAAAATTCCCTGCGCCATTGGCGACCTACCAAGAACCAGCTCCATTGCCTCTTCAGCAAGATGCTGCCGCAGGCGATCAACCCGCGGCGTCAGCCGCCGGCATTGATGGTTCGGAGCATGAGCCGGTCGAGTGGACCAAGGTGGTGTTCGCCGCAAAGGTGCATCGCGAGGCTTCGGTCTCTTCCCCCACGGTCAGGTACTATCGCCCTGGTACAGAATTGCAGATCGTCAGACGAGAAGACGGCTGGGTCGGATTATTGGACCCGGTTACCCAGGAGCGTGGCTGGGTTTTTGAGAAGTATCTCTCGTCAATCGACGGCCCCAGCCCCACTCAAGCTGCAACGGCCTCGACCAATGAGAGCGGGTTCTCGGAGCCAACACCAGCCAAGCCGGCTTCGCCAGGCGCGAAAAAACGGAGCCCAACCCCACCCGCACTTCGGGTATCAGAGGCTACACCTGTATCAGACGATGTCGCAGTCCCGGAGTCGGACCCGCGGAGTGGCCGATGGGCTCGACGCGGTGACCAGCGGCGGGTCGGGCTGTTTATGTTCGGCTCCTTCGCAAGATTTTAAACTTGGTCCAGGTAGCCGGCACCAAACGGACAAATGTTGGCGGCGTTGCCGGGGTGCCTCACGACCGAGTCGTTTGAGGTGTCCGCTTGGGGTCAGTAGCTGACATCGCCAAGTCCGATCGCAATGTCGGCTTCGTGCCAAGAGGGGACTCTGCCAAGCACAGGCCATAAGGCCCGACTCGACCAGAGAACCTCCGAGTGGAAAGAAACAGCAGAGGGCAACCCACCTTAGCGCCTTGTCCAGGCGGTCAAGCGCTTTTCGGGGCCTCGGCGAAGTTGTAATGCCGCACAGCAGCAGCGGAAAATTCTTTGCCTTGGAGGCTAGCACGAGCGGCTCATTCGAAGTGTCTCCATTGAAAGTAAGCGACTTCCAAGACGCAAGTCGCTTACTCACCTCCGTATTTGGAGGCACACGAGACCATACGATGGGATGCTTTGCGCATTGGTGGGAACTGAACCCAGCTTGGAGTTCGACTATACCGCGGGGCTGGTTCATCCGTTCAAGTGAACGTGCTCCCATCGCCTTCACCGCCAACATCCCATTTAATTACATCATAGGAGGGCAGCCCGGTCTTTGTTGCGCAACTGGGTCCTTGGCGGTTCATTCCGACTGGCGAGGACAAGGGTTATCAAAGTTGGTAGGTCGCGCATTTGTCAATCAGTGTAAGCCTGACCTTCTTATCGGTACTGACTCAACAGACGTTGCATACAAGCTCTGGTTGTCACTGGGGATGCGGCCATTGGAAAGAGGATGGCCAGAGTCGAGCTACAGGATTGTAGGAGATCTTACCGCTTGGGACGGGCCACATCTCCCCCCGTCGAATAGTGGCACCATGTCGGGTGCAGCAAGGCTGCGTCTAGCAAAGTCGTTACAAAGTGAAAGACTGCGGCGAAAATCTTTACTTGTGTATCAAATTGAAAAATTTGAAGAGCGTGACGTCCATGACGTGGATAAATGCCGCGCCTCAAGTGCGTCCACCTATGCTGTACGCGATATCCAGACCTTGAATTGGCTTTATTTTGGTTCAAAGTTCGTCCGGCATAGCAGAGCAGTTTTTGTCGCTCGATCTGGGAAACAGCTTGTCGGATACTTAGCGATGAAGAGGTCAAGCAATTCTTTCTATTTGTTGGAATGTCGATGCTTAAACGCTGATGCTGAAATAGCTAAGGAGTTGCTGTTGGTAGCACGTGGCTTTGCTGAGCGTCAACGCGCTTTTTACATCACCGTTTGGCAGTACACGCAGATGATCGAACAAGCCATCCCGCTTACTCTAAGTATCCCCTCTAGGCACCCACGAATGATGACCTACTGCTACATTCCAAAAGTAACCGCGTTCGAGCCTTCCAGTTGGGAGACTACTCCCGGGGATGGCGACGTATCGGTGAACTAATTACCCGGGGAAGCTCCGGGGTGGGTCCGATTGATATCATAAACCACCGCCTTGCCACCCACCCCGACATAGTGAAAGCGGCCAATGTCGTTGGCGGGAGGCTGAATCGTGTGACTTTCGATTCAGGCCCGCCTGGCAACGCTAGCGCTCACCATCGGCCGCGGCGATAGAACAGTCTCAGAATAAGCAGAAGAACTATGGCTCCGATTGTCGCTCCGATGATGGCCGGGACAATCCCACTGCCGAGATGGATCCCTAAATGCGGCAACAACCAACTGCCGATCAGGGCGCCGACGATTCCAACCGCGATGTCGGCCACGAGGCCGAAGCCGGTGCCCTTTACGATTAGCCCGGCAAGCCATCCGGCGATGAGACCGACGAGTAAAATCACCAAAAGATTTTCGGCTGACATGACGCTCCCCATGTGAATTATTGCACCTGCCATCCTCTCACGCTGCGAATTGCTTGTCATTCGCGCGAGCGATGATGAAGCGGTCTCGTAAGCCAAGAGCCTCAGCCCCTTTCTCCCGCAGCTTGCAGGGACAACTTGCTGAGCTTGTCGGCAGGCTAACGAAGATACCGATGCGGGATGTCCGTCTTGGGTCAGAAGGCGAACTAGCTGGCGAGACCCCACAACGTCCGTTTTGATTCTGAAACCGGACCCGCCGACGCCGTAAAGCCTTCTCCCCGACAAGGAAGTTCACCGGTGAACCTGGAGAGCGGCCTAGCTCACACCTTGCTGATAAAAGCGTGGCGCGCTCGACATCCTGGTAGTGACGAAGGTTGCGCACTCAGGGCGTGGTGACGGCAGGCTTGGGCGCGTTCGGTTCCGTCCCCGCTTCGAGCTCATCAAGCGCCTTCTGGATTTCCTTCTTTAACGCATCGTCTGGGTTGAGCGAGAGCGCGTGCTTGTAGTCTGCGATGGCATGCTCCCGGTCACCCTTTCCCCGGTACGCATCGCCACGGTTGCGAAAGGCTCTGGCGTAGTCGGGCTTCAGCTTGATGGCTAGGTCCAGGTCCTGGATGGCCCTGTCGTATTCGCCCTTCGAAGTGTAGGTAGCACCCCGGTTGTTGAGGGCGACGGCGTTGTTCGGATTGATCCGGAGCGCCTCGTCATAATCGGCAAGCTCGGCGTTCTCATCTTTCTGGTCGACGCCACGGTCGACATAGGCGTTGGAAAGGGCATTCTCGATGCTCGCCTTTTGCTTGTCGCTGGGATTTAGCGAGAGCGCCTTCTTGTAGTCCTCGATGGCTTGGCTCAAGTCGCCCTTCTCCCGGTAGGCGTCCCCGCGGTCTTGGTAGGCCCTGACATATTTGGGATCGAGTTCGATGGCCTTGTCGAGGTCCTGAATGGCCGCGTCGTACTCCTCCTTGTCGTAGTGGATGCTGGCGCGGTTAGCGAATGCCAGAGCTATCGTCGAATCGATTCGGATCGCTTCGTCGAAATCCGCAAGCGCGCCGTCGAAGTCCTTCTTTCCGTGGCGCTCGGCACCGCGATTGACATGCAGATTGGCGAGAAGCCTGCCGCTGAATTTGCCAGAGCCGATAGCTCTGTCGCAGGCTGCTATTGCTTCGTCGCCGGAAGCGGTCTGGCACGCTTGATAGTCGGGGTCGGATTCCAAGGCAGCGCCTTCGCTCGAGATCGAGGTCATCGTGCCTTTGGCGTCGACAATGGTAAGGGTCACCTCGACCGACGGCGCATTGATTTTCACTGGGCCGATGAAACCGACAAGGTGAGCGCCCTTGATCTTCTGATCTGAATTCGTGAGCGAGAAGGAGGTGTCTTTGACGGCGAACTCGCGGTCCTTGCCCCATGACCATTTGGTTCGGCCGCCCCGGGTCTTGATCCAATCGGTCTCCCCCCGCCAATAGAATTCAGTCAGGTCGGGGTGTTTGCTGTCGGTTTGACAGGCCTTCGATTCGACCCTAACCCAACCTTCGGAGACCCAACCATCCTTGCTCTGATACGCCAACGCGAACTGGACTGCGTGCTCGAAATCATTGCAGAATTTGATCGTGGCGAAGGCCTTAGAGCCAGACAGAGCGAGGAGCAACAAAGCCACGAACCAGCGCATTGACCCCTCCCAAACAGCATTGCCTGCCGGCGAACCGCAACGCAACGCGACGGTAGCATTTTCCGGGGAGTTCGCGAATGCACCTGCATGGCCGCAGCGGCCACCCACCAAAACCAGGCGTAACGCCGGGAGCGACGCAGCCAAAAGGGAAATCAAATTAGGGGGTGACGTCAGCTATGGGTCATAAGCAGACTTCTCCGATCCTGCCGACCTCTCTTCTTTGCCCCTCGGACCAACTATTTAGATTTATAGTTGGCCCGTTCGCACGTATTCCCGGTCTCCGCGGGACAGAGCGGGCGGATAGCCGACCCCTTAGGGCAGAAAGGGCCAATTGATACCGCTCATCCGCCGCGCCTTCGTGCACGCGCCCTCGATGTCACCCTGGAACAATCGAGACCCTATTCGCGCAGAGCTCTTCAGCGTGGAGCGCCTGGAGGAACATGCGCGGAGCCTCGCGGCCGCGCAGCCCGTCACGCCGAAGGCGGCCAAGGGCAATCCGCTGGCGGGTCGACTCGTCGACAACGAAGCGGTGCTACTCCAGGCCTATCGCACTATCGCCAAGGCGATTAGCGAGGAGCGGGCGATTACCCCGGCGGCCGAATGGCTAATCGACAACTACCATGTCGTGGAGAGGCAGATCCGCGACATCCGCTCCGACCTGCCCCCGGGCTATTACCGCCAGCTGCCCAAGCTTGCTGAGGGACCGTTCCCGGGATATCCGCGCGTGCTCGGCGTGGCCTGGGCCTTCGTCGCCCACACGGATAGCCGCTTCGATCCCGAAATACTGGCCGGCTACGTGCGGGCCTACCAGGAGGTCCAGCCACTGACGATCGGTGAACTCTGGGCGGTGGCCATCACCCTGCGGATCGTGCTCGTCGAGAATCTCAGGCGGCTGGCGGAGCGGATGGTGCACAGTCGCACCTCACGCGAGGAAGCCGACAATCTCGCCGACCGGCTGTTGGGCGCCGGCGGATACACGGCCGAACCGGTGCCGGTGGTGCTCGCTGGCTACCGACGCGCCCAGCTCCCCGACGCATTCGCGGTTCAACTCGTGCACAGACTGCGCGATCAGGATCCGCGGATCATGTCGGCCCTAACGTGGCTCGACCAGCGTCTCGCGGCGCAGGGAACCACTGCCGACGCAGTCGTCCGCGACGAACACCAGAGGCAGGGCGCTGCGACCGTGACGGTACGCAACATCATCACCAGTATGCGCATGATCTCCGACGTCGATTGGACTGAGTTGTTCGAGCGCATCAGCTTTGTTGACGACGTGCTCGCCGGAGCGGGCGCCTTTCCCGAGATGGATTTCTCGACGCGCAATCTCTATCGCAGCGCCATCGAGGAACTGGCGCGTGGCTCAGATCGCACCGAGATCGAGATCGCGCGCCGCGCCGTGTTGGCCACGGAGCAAGCCACATATGCAGGCGCGAGCGTGGTGGAAGGCCGCCAGGGCGATCCTGGCTATCATCTTGTCGGTGGAGGTCGCGCCGCGTTCGAGGTGGGGATCGGCTTTCGGCCTCCGCCTCACACTTGGCTTGGACGAGCGAGCCGGGCGATCGGTATTGGGGGCTATGTCAGCGCTGTTGCAGTTGCCGCCGCGGTTATCCTTGCCTGGCCGCTGTTCGCGCTCGCTGCCGTTGGGCTGCATGGGGCATGGCTGAGCCTGCTCGCTGGCCTGGGTGCGATTCCCGCCATCGACGCGGCCGTCGCGCTGGTGAACCGGGGCGTGACAGGCAGCTTTGGCGCCAGGATCCTCCCCGCTTTGGCCCTGCGCGACGGCGTGCCCTCGCATTTGCGCACGCTCGTCGCGGTGCCGACGCTGCTGACGACACACGAGTCTATCGAGGAGCAGATCGAGCGGCTGGAGATCCATTATCTCGCCAGCCCGGAAGGCAACCTTCATTTCGCACTGCTCTCCGACTGGGTCGATGCAATGACCGAGCACCTCGAAAGCGATGCGGCTCTTCTCGCCGCTGCAGCGGAGGGTATTGCAAGGCTGAACCAGCGCCACGGCGCCATGCCCGGCGGCGACCGCTTCCTGCTGCTCCATCGCCGGCGAGTCTGGAACGAAGGCGAAGGATGTTGGATCGGCTGGGAGCGCAAGCGCGGTAAACTGCACGAGCTAAACCGGCTGCTGCGCGGCGCGACCGAGACGACTTTCGTGTCTACGGCCCAACAGCCTTGCGTCGTGCCCGCTGATGTTCGCTACGTCGTCACGCTCGACGCCGACACGAAACTTCCGCGCGAAACGGTTCGCCGGCTAATCGGCAAGATGGCGCACCCACTCAACCGGCCGCGCTTCGACGCCGACGCCGGCAGAGTCGTCGAGGGCTACGCGGTGCTGCAGCCGCGAGTCACGCCGTCACTGCCGATCGGCCGCGAGGGATCGCTGTTCCAGCGAGTCTTCTCCGGCATGAGCGGCATCGACCCTTATGCCGCCGCCGTGTCCGACGTGTACCAGGATATGTTCGGCGAAGGCTCCTATGCTGGCAAGGGCATCTACGAGGTCGACCCCTTTGAGGCCGCAGTCGCCGGCCGTGTTTTGGACTCTACGCTGCTGAGCCACGATCTGTTCGAGGGCGTGTTCGCGCGCGCCGGTCTCGCCTCCGACGTCGAGGTGGTCGACGAGTTCCCCGCCCGCTACGACGTGGCGGCCCTGCGGCACCACCGCTGGGCGCGCGGCGATTGGCAATTGCTACCCTGGATCTTGGGTCGGGGCCCCGTCGTCAGCGAGGATCGGAAGCGTGGCGCCATCCTGGCGATCGGCCGCTGGAAAATGGTCGACAATCTGCGACGTACGCTGTCGGCTCCGGCTGCAGTCCTCGCCTTGCTGGTCGGATGGACCTTGTCGTTCGAGGCAGCGGCGATTTGGACTTTCTTCGTACTCGCGACGATCGTACTGCCGACCCTGATTCCAGTCGTCGCTGCCGTGATCCCGGAGCGGACCGGAATCACGGTTCGCAGCTATCTCGGAGCGCTCAGCGCTGATCTCCGCCTCGCTCTCGCCCAGTCGGCGCTCATGATCAGCTTCCTTGCGCATCAGGCGTGGCTGATGGGCGACGCGATCGCACGAACCCTCACCCGGCTGTTCGTTACCAGGCGGCATCTGCTCGAGTGGGTTCCGGCCGCGCAGGCAGCGATCGGTCCGAGGCTCGACCTTTTCGGCTTCTATCGTCAGATGGCCGGGGCGATCGTCATCGCCGCTGTGGCGGTGCTCGTCGCTTCGGCGTGGGGGCACGGGACTTGGCCGCTCGCGTTGCCGTTCGCGGCGCTCTGGATCGCCTCGCCGGCGATCGCCCGCTGGACGAGCCGATCTCCTGCCGTGGCGGGCAAGCTCTCAATGTCCCATGGCGACGCCCGAGCCCTGCGACTGATCGCCCGGCGGACCTGGCGGTTCTTCGAGACCTTCGTGACGCCGGCCGATCAGTTGCTGCCGCCGGACAATTTCCAGGAAGATCCGGCGCCGGCGTTGGCGCATAGGACCTCGCCGACGAATCTCGGCCTCTATCTCCTATCGGTGGTGAGCGCCCGCGACTTGGGATGGACGGGAACGATCGATGCGATCGAGCGGCTGGAGGCGACCCTATCCACCATGAACCGGCTCGCGCGCTTCCGCGGCCATTTCTACAACTGGTACGACACGCGGGATCTGCGCCCGCTCGATCCCCAATATGTATCTTCCGTCGATAGCGGCAATTTGGCCGGGCACCTCATCGCTCTCGCCAATGCGTGCCGGGAATGGGCGGCTCAGCCGCTCACCGACGAGCGGCGTCTTGCCGGTATCGCAGACGCGCTCGAGCTTATGCGCGAAGAGGCGGGCCGGCTGCGCGAAGGTCGGCGAACGCAAACGGTGACGTGGCGCCAGCTGGACGAGGCGCTCGCCGTGCTGGCGGCCAACCTGCGATGGACACTCGTCGACGGCGACGGGATCGCGAAACGTCTCTCGACGCTCGCGGTCGACGCGGAGACCCTGGCGGACATCGCCCTTGCGCTCGCAACCGAACGAAGCGACGGCACCGGCGCCGACATGCTCTTCTGGGCGGAGGCGACCCGAAGGGCGATCGAGAGCCACCGCCGTGATATCGAAGGGTCGGCGGAGGCAGCCGCTTCTTCGGCGGCGCGTCTCTCGGCCCTGGAGGAGACCGCGCGGGCGACAGCGCTCGCAATGGAGTTCGGCTTTCTGCTTGACCACGACCGCAAGCTGCTCTCGATCGGTTATCTCGTCGCCGAGGGCACGCTCGACCCGAGCTGTTACGATCTCCTCGCCTCCGAGGCGCGGCTGGCGAGCTTCATGGCGATCGCCAAGGGAGACGTTCCGGCCCGCCACTGGTTCCACCTTGGCCGCGCCGTCACGCCCGTCTCGCGCGGCGCGGCGCTGCTCTCCTGGTCGGGGTCGATGTTCGAATATCTGATGCCATCGCTCGTCATGCGGGCGCCGGAGGGCAGCCTCGTCGAAGGGACGAGCCGGCTGATCGTGCAGCGCCAGATCGCCTACGGGGCCAAGCTCGGGGTGCCTTGGGGCGTTTCGGAATCCGCGTACAACGCCCGCGACCTGGAGTTCACCTACCAGTATTCGAACTTCGGCGTGCCCGGCCTTGGTCTAAAGCGCGGGCTAGGTGAGAACGTCGTCGTTGCCCCTTATGCCACCGCGCTCGCGAGCATGGTCGATCCGCAGGCTGCAGCGCGCAACTTCGATCTGCTCGCCGCAGTCGGTGCGAGTGGCCGCTATGGCTTCTACGAGGCCCTGGACTACACGCCGAGCCGCCTGCCGGAAGGCAAAAGCATCGTTATCGTGCGGGCCTTTATGGCGCACCATCAGGGCATGACGATCGTGGCCATCGCCGACGCGCTTCTCGACGGCGCGATGCGGACGCGGTTCCACGCCGAGCCCATCGTGCAGGCAACGGAGCTGTTGCTGCAGGAGCGCACGCCGCGTGGCGTGGCGGCGGCGCATCCCTGGGCGGCGGCGGAGTCAGCCGCCAAAATCTTGGACGTGGAACCGCCGGGCGGACGGCGACTCACCACAGCGCACGGCGCGACGCCCGTCACCCAGCTTCTCTCGAACGGCCGCTATTCGGTGATGCTCACGGCTGCAGGCTCGGGTTACAGCCGCTGGCGCGATCTGGCAGTGACTCGTTGGCGCGAGGACGCCACCTGCGACGACTGGGGCTCCTATGTCTTTTTGCGCGACGTCGACAGCGGCAACGTATGGTCGGCTGGATTTCAGCCGAGCGGGACCGAGCCCGACGACTACGATGTCGCTTTCAACGAGGATCGCGCCGAGTTCACGCGCCGCGACGGAACGCTCAAGACGACCATGGAGGTGCTCGTCTCGGCCGAAGACGATGCCGAGGTCCGCCGCGTTTCGATATCGAACTCCGGCACCCGCCTGAGGGAGATAGACGTCACGTCCTACGCTGAGCTCGTGCTGGCGCCCCAGGCTGCCGACGTCACGCATCCAGCCTTTTCCAAGCTATTCGTCGAAACCGAATATCGGGCTGAAGTCGGCGCCATTTTGGCGACGCGGAGACGGCGAGCCCCGAGCGAGCCAGAAATCTGGGCTGCACATCTCGCTGTCGTCGATAGCGGCGCCGTGGGAAAGCCCGAGGTGGAAACCGATAGGGCTCGGTTCCTCGGCCGCAGCCGCAGTGTACGAACGGCGATCGCGGCGATCGACGGCCGGCCGCTCTCGAACACGGTCGGTACCGTGCTCGATGCGGTCTTCGCCTTGCGCCGGCGCGTGCGGATCGCCCCCGGCGCGATCGTGCACATCGCCTTTTGGACCGTGGTCGCATCATCTCGCGAAGCGCTGCTTGACCTCATCGACAAGCATCGCGACACGACCGCCTTCGAGCGGGCGGCGACTCTCGCCTGGACCCAGGCGCAGGTGCAGCTCCGCCACCTCGGAATCAGTCGGGGCCAGGCAAGCATGTTCCAGCGTCTTGCGGGACACCTCATCTACTCGGCTCCTGCCCTGAGACCTTCCTCCGACGCCATCTTTCGAGGCGCCGGCGCGCAATCGGGGCTCTGGCCACTGAGCATTTCCGGCGACCTGCCGATCGTGCTGCTGCGCATCGCCGGCACCGAGCACCTCGACGTCGCCCGGCAATTGCTTCATGCGTACGAATATTTGCGGATGAAGCAGTTCGCCTTCGATCTCGTAATCCTCAACGAGCGCTCGTCTTCCTATGTGCAGGACCTTCACATTGGGCTCGAGACGCTGGTGCGGCAGAGCCGATCCCTGCCGCAGTTCGGCGTGGAAGGACCTCCTGGCCGCGTCTTCATACTGAGAGCGGACCTGATCTCGACGGAGACATGCGCCTTTCTCGCGTCAGTGGCGCGGGCGGTGTTCGTGGGAGAGCGCGGGCGCCTTTCCGATCAGCTTGATCGGGTTCCGGATCGCAGAATTCATGCCCGACCACTTCCGAAGCGGGCCGTCCTCGCTTCGGAGGCAAAGGTGCCGCCGTCTCTGCCGAACCTCGAGTTCTTCAACGGTCTCGGCGGCTTCGCTGAGGACGGACGGGAATATGTAACGATCCTCGGCTCTGGTCAGTCGACGCCGGCCCCCTGGATAAACATCGTCGCCAATCCCGCCTTCGGGTTTCAGGTGGCGACCGAAGGCGGCGGCACCACCTGGTCCGTGAACAGCCGCGAGAACCAGCTCACCCCCTGGTCGAACGATCCGGTCACCGATCGTCCGGGGGAGGCGTTCTATGTGCACGACGACGACACTGGTACCCTGTGGGGCCCTACTGCCCTGCCCATCCGCGACGAGGCGGGCAGCTACGTCGCCCGCCACGGGAGGGGATACAGCCGGTTCGAGCATACGGCGCACGGGATTGCGCTCGATCTCCTGCAATTCGTGCCGCTCGACGATCCGATCAAGATCTCGCGTCTCAAGCTACACAACACGTCGAGCCGCACCCGGCACCTATCGGTGACTGCCTATGCCGAATGGGTTCTCGGTCCATCGCGGACCGTCTCGGCTCCGTTCGTGGCGACGGAAATTGATCCCGTGACCGGCGCGATGTTCGCGCGCAACGCCTGGAACGCGGCTTTCGGATCTCGGGTCGCCTTCGCCGATCTGAACGGATATCAAACGGACTGGACGGGTGACCGGCGGGAGTTCGGTCAAACGGACTGGACGGGCGACCGGCGGAAGTTCATTGGCCGCAACGGTACGCTCGCGAGCCCCGCAGCGCTCGCCAGGGCGACGGCGCTCTCCAACACCGTTGGGGCAGGGCTTGATCCCTGTGCCGCGCTGCGCACCACCATCGAGCTTCCACCGCACGGCACCGTCGAAGTCGTGTTCTTTTTGGGCCAGGCTGCGAGCAAGGAAGACGCGCGGAGCCTGATCGCGCGCTATCGCGCGACCAATCTTGATACCGTTCTGTCCGATGTCGGCCGGTATTGGGAGGATGTCCTCGGCGCGGTCCGGGTGAAGACGCCTGATAGGCCGATGGACATCATGCTGAATGGCTGGCTCCTCTATCAGACGCTCTCCTGCCGTATCTGGGCCCGCTCGGCCTTCTATCAGGCAAGCGGCGCCTACGGCTTCCGCGATCAGCTTCAGGACGGCACGGCGCTCGCCGCCTCCCGACCGGAGATTACGCGCGAGCACTTGCTGCGAGCAGCGGCACGGCAGTTCGTCGAAGGCGACGTTCAGCACTGGTGGCTGCCGGAGTCGGGGCAGGGCGTGCGCACGCGGATCTCCGACGACCGCGCATGGCTCGCCTACGCCACTGCCCATTATATCGACGCGACTGGCGACGACGCCGTCCTGGATGAGGTGATTCCCTTCCTGGAGGGCCCGAGGCTCGCGGTGGGCGAGCACGACAGCTTCTTCCAACCCACCGTTTCCGACGAGGCCGCCACGCTGTTCGAGCATTGCGCTCGCGGACTTGACCGAAGCCTCACGTTCGGCGCCCACGGCCTGCCGTTGATCGGCACCGGCGACTGGAACGACGGCATGAACCGCGTCGGTGAGCATGGCGAGGGGGAGAGCGTCTGGCTCGGCTGGCTTCTGCACTCAACGCTCACCGCATTCGCTCCGCTCGCCGATGCACGCCACGAGACGGGCCGCGGCGCCTCTTGGCGAGCGCAAGCCGCTGCCCTCGGTTATTCGCTCGAGCGTGAGGCGTGGGACGGAGACTGGTATTTGCGCGGCTGGTTCGACGACGGTACGGCGCTTGGCTCGGCGACAAGCGAGGAGTGCCGGATCGATTCGATCGCGCAAGCTTGGGCGGTGATTTCGGGGGCCGCGGACGGCGAGCGCGCCGCCCGCGCCATGGCGGCGGTCGAGCGCGAACTGATCCGTCCTGAGGACGGACTGGCGCTTCTATTCACGCCGCCGTTCGACCAGACGCGGCTCGATCCCGGATATATAAAGGGATATCCGCCGGGCATTCGGGAGAACGGGGGTCAATATACGCACGCCGCGGCGTGGTCGGTGATGGCCTTTGCGGGGCTCGGACAAGGCGACAAGGCGGGGCGCCTGTTCTCTCTTATCAACCCAATCAATCACGCCCGGAGCCGGGCGGGTGTGCAGCGCTATAAGGTGGAACCCTACGTCGTTGCCGCCGACGTCTATGCGAATCCGCGCCACGTCGGGCGCGGCGGCTGGACGTGGTACACGGGCTCCGCGGGATGGATGCAACGCGCGGGTATCGAGAGCATCCTCGGACTGCGCCTACGGGGTGAGGTTCTGCATCTGGACCCGTGCATCCCGAAGGCGTGGCCGAGCTTCGAGATGATGGTTCGCTACCGCTCCGCACGATACGACATCCTGGTCGACAACTCCGGCGGCG
>JAENXG010000575.1 GCA_016649675.1 Methyloceanibacter sp. | reverse complement strand
AGCAGGCCCTCGACGATTGCACTGAGCTCGCCCGCTCCGCGCGGATAGAAGCTGCCGGCAACGGCCGGCCGCCTCGCGCTCAAGCGTTGCTGTCGTGCAAACATGGAGGCAGTTGACTCCGCTCAGAACCTAACCATCTTCATAGCATGGAGACCATGGATATTGGCGCCTCGGTGCCCGGTCGCTACTGGCACGTGCTCTCCGACGGGCGCGTCCAATGCGACCTCTGTCCGCGCGAGTGCAAGCTTCACGAGGGACAGAGGGGGCTGTGTTTCGTGCGGGCGCGCGAGAACGGCGGGATCGTGCTTACCACCTATGGCCGGTCGAGCGGCTTCTGCCTCGATCCCATCGAGAAGAAGCCCCTCAACCATTTTCTGCCGGGGACCGCGGTGCTTTCCTTCGGCACCGCCGGCTGCAATCTCACCTGCAAGTTCTGTCAGAACTGGGACATCTCCAAGGCCCGCGCTCATGACCGGCTGCAGCAGCAGGCCTCGCCAGAGGCGATCGCGCAAGCGGCCGTCGCAAGCGGGGCGCGCTCGGTCGCCTTCACCTATAACGACCCGGTCATCTTCCTCGAATATGCGGTGGATGTCGCCGCCGCGTGCCGGGAGGCCGGCGTCAAGACCGTGGCGGTCACTGCGGGCTATATCGGTAAGAGCGCGCGGCCCGAGTTCTTCGCCGCCATGGATGCCGCCAATATCGATCTCAAAGGCTTCACCGAAAGTTTCTACCACAAGCTTTGCACGGGCTCGCTCGATGCCGTGCTCGACACGCTCCTCTACGTGAAGCACGAGACCAAGACCTGGCTCGAGATCACCACGCTGCTCATCCCGGGCGAAAACGATTCGTCTCAAGAGGTTGGCGCGCTCAGCGAATGGGTCGTGGAAAGGCTCGGGCCCGACGTGCCGCTTCACTTCACGGCGTTCCATCCCGACTGGAAGATGCGGGACATCGCGCCCACGCCCGCTTCGACGTTGAAGCGTGCGCGCGAGATCGCGCGCGATGCCGGCCTTCGCTACGTCTATACCGGCAATATCCATGACGAGGCCGGGCAGAGCACATACTGCCATGGCTGCGGCTCCCGCCTCATCGGCCGCGACGGCTACACCATCACCGGCTGGGGCCTCGACGCGCGGGGCGCTTGCGCCGCCTGCGGCGAGTCCTGTCCCGGGACCTTCGAGCCAAGCCCTGGGAGATGGGGCGCGCGCCGCGCGCCCCTCGTCATCGCGGCGGCATGAGCGAGACTGTCCCCGGCAACCCCGTCCTCATCGAGATCATCAGGGGAGCGATCGTGGAGAGTCGCCACTCGGGCGCCATCGCCATCGCCGACGCGGAAGGGCATCTGCTGCTCGCGCTCGGCGATGTCGGACGCTCGGTCTTCCCGCGCTCAGCCGTGAAGGCGCTGCAGGCCATTCCGCTCGTCGAGAGCGGGGCTGCAGACGCCTTGGCGCTTGGCGAGGACGAGCTTGCTGTGGCATGCGCCTCCCATAGCGGCGATCCGGTTCATCTCGAAGCGGTGCGGAGCCTGCTT
>JAENXG010000429.1 GCA_016649675.1 Methyloceanibacter sp. | reverse complement strand
CCTCCTCCTGCACGGTGATGAGCTGGCGATAGAGGCGGCTGTTCTCGTCGCGCGCCGTGTCGAGCGCGCCCGCGAGCGTGTTGAAGCGTTCGGTGATGACAGCAAGCTCCTTGACCTTGGGCAGCGCAAGCGGGTGGCGTAGTGGCCATCCTCGAGATTCAGCATGCCCTTGGAGAGTGACTTAAGCGGGTCGAGGATACGGCCGAGCACCACATAGAGTATGGCGAGGATGAGCGCATTGAGGGCGAGCCACACATAGGCAAGGGCTGAGAAATCGTGCCAGGCCTCGGCGATCTCATCGGCCGGCTCGCCGACGATGACGATGGGGTTGGCGCCATCCACCGCCACCACCCTCACCGCGCGGCCTACGAGCTGCGGCCGCACCAGCGCCGCGAACCAGCCCGGCACGTAGGGCTTATCGTCTGCCGCGCTTGAGGCCTGGTTCGTTTGCGGCGAGATGACGGAGAGCTGGCCCAAGATATCCATGTACATGATGCGGACATGGCGGAGATGCTTGAGCTGCAGAGGCAGCTCCTGATTGAGCTGATCGATCCTGCCTTGGGAGTCGAGATCCTTCAGGGTCGCCGTGACGAAACGCTGGGCCACCTCGAGGGAGGCTTCGATCTCGACCCGCGTTGCCGTGCGCGTATTGAGAATCGAAACAGCGCCGGCCAGCAGCGCGGCGAGAAGGTTGATTACTCCCACAGCTACGAGAAGTTGCGTTCGGACCGGCCGGTCATACCAAAGCTTTTGCAGCACGCCTCAATAGTCTCCGTAACGACATGCGCCCAGCCCCATCATGGGAGGCCATAGTGCAAGGGCTGTTCCTCTTGCCGTGGAACGACCCCGGTCTTCCGTGTCCTGCTTCCATATCTCATTTTTTGGAAGCTTTGGCATGGGGAGTCGCCGAAAAACGCACTGCATGTCGGAAGTGGCGAAATAGCAATGGCAAGCCTGGCAATACGATTGCCAAATGTTCCCGGTCACTATTGGGATGCTGGCTAGAGACGCCATGGCGGCGTGGCACTAACCTTGCGGCGTCGTACACCGGGTCGCCTGCTTGGCTACCCAGGCGGCACAGGACGGTTTATCTCGCCGGCGAAAGACGTAGCTTCTCGTTGTCTCCTTCCCAGGAGCTACGGCTTTGCGATCCAGCTATCGCCGTCGGAGGCGGGGGTGCGGCGTTCACGCTGCACCCCTAAGCCTTCCCGGCTCCTCCATGGACACCCGCCAACCCATAGGAAAGGCCATTTTGCCGCCTTGCCGCGAATCGCCCGCGAGCCTACCAAGCACCGTTCAGTCGCAAGTCCCGGCGGCATCCCGCGCGATCTATTGGAACGCGCCCACGGCCCCGGCGGTTATTCTCCGTCGTGCCTCTCGATTTTCAACTCAACCAACTAGACTTTAACTATAGGAGGACTCCCAAGATGAGGATGTTCACCCTCACAGCGGTTCTGCTGGGCGCCGGCTTCGCCGGGAGCGTCGCGCAAGCTGCCGACGCCGTCGTCCCTCCCGAAAAATGCGACGCGGCATGGTCCATGGCCTCGCCAGGTGGCGATGCGGTCGCGAAAGGCGCCGCCATGCCCCTCGTCCTAAACTTCACCATGGTCGATTCCAACGCGGATGGGACGATCGACCAAGACGAGTTCAACAAGGCCTGCTCGGCGGGTCTGGTCAAGGCAGACGAAGCGACCGTGAGCAACATGAAGTAGCCATTGTCGCGAAGCTAGCGTCCACTCGCTGGCGAAGATCGAAAGGTGTGCCGGCAAATGCTGGCACACCTTTTTTATGGCGCGACGTGCGGTGCCGGCTACGGCACGATGGCGACACCCCAGGGAAGGCGTCCGACCGGCACCGACTTCTCCGCCTTGAGGCTGGCGACGTCGATGACGGTCATGTCGTTGGTGAGGCCGTTGGCGACATAGAGCTTGGTGTTGTCGGGAGAGAGCTCCAAGTGCCAGGGCCGCTGGCCGACCAGGATGTAGTCCTTCACCTCATAGGTCTTGGGGTCGATGACCGCGACGCGGTTGCCAGGACCAAGGGCCACGAACAGCAACTTGCCGTCCTTGGTGAACTCCATGCCGACCGGCTGAAGCAAGGGACGCACGCCGGGAACGGCGAAGTTGATCTTCTTGATCGCCTTCCAGGTGCCGGTGTCGATCACCGAGATGGTGCCGCCCACCTCAGAGGAGACCCAGGCCTGTTTGCCGTCGGGGGTGAACTTGGCCTCGCGTGGACGCGTGTCGACGAGCACGTTGGCGACGAGCTTCTGCGTGGCGTTGTCGATCACATGCGCCATGCTCGTCGATTCCGAGGTGGCGACCGTGAATTT
>JAENXG010000283.1 GCA_016649675.1 Methyloceanibacter sp. | reverse complement strand
TCAGACTGAGCGG
This sequence comes from Methyloceanibacter sp., assembly GCA_016649675.1. Lineage (GTDB taxonomy): Bacteria > Pseudomonadota > Alphaproteobacteria > Rhizobiales > Methyloligellaceae > Methyloceanibacter. The sequence continues at coordinate 3,565 of JAENXG010000283.1, read as the reverse complement.
AATTTGCCGACAATCGCCAATGTTGACGCAAGGGATTTCAGCGACTTAGCCTGTTGGCTGATCGTCCAAATTGGGCCAATTTCACTTAATGTGACAACGCCCCTGGCCGACATGCGGCCGTCTCTCGTCTATGTCGATGTCGAGACGGGCGACCTCCTCGAAGAGCATGTTCTCGCGCCGGAGCTGCATCAGCTCTCGATCCGCCATATCGCCATCGCTTCGGGCGATACGGTCGTATTCGGCTGCCAATATCGCGGGCCGGAGCAGGACGCGCCGGCGCTGGTCGGCTTTCACCGCCGCGGGGAGACGCCGGTCATCGTCGAGGCCTCAGGCGAGACGCAAGGAGGCTTACGCAACTATATCGGCTCGGTCGCCGCCGACAGCGGCGGCAGCATCGTCGCCGCCTCGGCCCCCAAGGGAGGCCTCATTACCTATTGGGACGTACCTATTGGGACGTGGCGGGAAGGCGCTATCTCGGGGCTTGTGACCTGAATGACGGCTGCGGGCTCGCCCCCACCCATCATAGCGCGAGCTTCCTGCTGACAAGCGGCGAGGGTTGGCTCGCCACCGACGACGTCCATGGCACCATGGCCCGCCAGGCCTCGGGCTTTCAGTGGGACAATCACGCCATCCTGGTCAGGTGAAAATGGCCGGCCGTCGCTGCCCGCATCCCTAGCCCCAATTCCTATTCTCACCTTATTTATCGGGCTAAGGTCAGGGCCTTAGTCCGGGATCCATGGAACAACAGAACAAGCATAAGACGCTGGCGGAAGCCCGCGCGCCGCAAGACGGCGCAAGACGCGCGCCCCTGAAGCTCAGCAAGCCCGTGCGACTTCTTCTCATGGTCGGGGCGGGCATCGTGGCCGTCGCAGTCGCCGTGCTGATCGCGGTCAATCTCCTGATTTCCGCGGACGCGGTGCGCGACCGTGTCGCTGCGCGCATCAAGGAGCAGACCGGCCGCGAGCTCAAGGTCAACGGCACGACCTCGCTCATGTTCACGCCCGGTCCCCATATCGTCATTACCGACGCGGCCTTCACCGACCCCGAGGAGCGGGCCGGCACCTCCGATTTCTCGGTGGCGAGGCTCGTGCTCGATCTCGACCTGACCGAGCTCTTGAGTCGGCAGGTCGACGCCAAGCGCGTGGTCTTGGAGCGTCCCGTGCTGACGGTCCGGCTTGGCTCTGAGGACCGCGCCGACAAGCCTAAGAGGCCGCCAGGGGCGAAGCCCGCCGGCGATCGGCCGCAGCGTGACGTGAAGCTGAACGACGTCCGCATCGAGGACGGCACCGTCCTCATCGTCTATGACGACAAGGGCACGGAAAAGCGCATCGAGCATATCCAGGCGAATGTGAGCTTGCCGACCCTCACCGCGGCGCTCACCGGGACCGGCAAGCTCGATTGGAAGGAGCAGACGGTCGATTTCGGTTTCGAGCTGACCTCGCCCGCCGATCTCCGCGAGAGCCGTCCGGCCCGGCTCGTGCTTGCCATCGATACGCCTCAGCTCGCTGCACGGTTCGACGGCAATGTCTCGACCCGGCCGAAGCTGTCCGGCGAGGGCGAGCTTTCCGCCAAGGCCCATTCGATCCCCTCGCTGCTTGCCTGGATGCGCGAGAAGCCGCCCACTGCGACGGCCATCGGCGACGGCGAGCTGGCCAGTCACGTCGCCTGGAAGGATGACGAGATCACCTTCAGCGCCGCGCGCTTTGCGCTCGAGCATGCAAGCGGGCAAGGAGAGGCCGTCGTCACCTTGGAGAGCCCAAGGCCGCACATCAGGGCAGCACTTGCGCTCGATAATCTCGACCTCAACCCCTTCCTGTCGGGCGCTCCGGTGAAGGGCGCCGGCGACGGCGCCAAGAAGGAATCTGCTAATCCCGCCGCCACACCGAGCGCGCCAGCTCAAGCCGAGACCTCCGTCGCCCGGCAGGCGCCCGCTGGCGAAGCTTCGCCGCCTTCCGAGTCCGCGGCGCCGAAAGGCGGGTCCGACACGCCGGACGGCGATCAAAGCGCGAGCGCGGCCAAGCCCGGGCCTGACGCGAGCCCATCGGCGCCCGACGCTGCCGCGCCGCAATCACCACAGGCCGACGCAGCACCACCGACGCCGCCGCAAGCGTCTCCCGTGTCTCCCACGCCGGCACCGGCGGCCTCACCCGCCACCTTCGACGCCGACGTCAATCTGAACGTGCGCAAGACGCGGGTTGGGCATCTCGACCTTGGACCGAGTTCGCTCGGTCTGGTCTTTCGCGATGGCGTGTTGAACGCAACGCTTGGCGGCATGGAGCTTTATGACGGCCATGCCAGCGGCAAGCTTGTGCTCGATGCCTCCAAGCCCGTTCCCACCTTTACCGGCGACTTCCGCCTCGACGGCGTCCAGGCCAAGACCTTGCTCAGCGATGCTGCCCAGTTCAGCATGCTCGAAGGCCGTGCCAAGCTTGCGCTTCAGATCGCCGGCGGGGGCACCAATGCCGAAGAGATCAAGTCCTCGCTCGAAGGCCAGGGCAACATCGCCGTGAGCGACGGGTCCATCGAGGGCGTCGACATCACCCAGTTCATCAGCTCGCTCGGCTCGGGTCGGATTCCGGAGCTCCGCCAGGGCCCCGGCGCCAAGACGGCCTTTAACGATCTCGGCGGCAGCTTCACCATCAAGAACGGCATTGCCGAGACGAGCAATCTCAAGATGACGAGCCCGCTTCTGAAGGTGACGGCGGCCGGCACGGTGAACCTGACGCAAAGCAGCATCGACATGCTGGCCCATCCCGAGATCGTCGCCGGGCCTCAAGGGAAAAGCGGGGCCAACGATCTCGCCGGTCTGAGCGTGCCGGTCCGCATCGAAGGCCCCTTGGACGGCCCAAAGATCAGGCCTGAGATCAAGGGCATGTTCGCCAATCCCGAGCAGGCCTCGAAGACGGTCAAGCAGATCGGCGACGCCATCCAGAAGAAGTTCAAGGGGAAGCCGGTCGGCGAAGCGATCGGCCGTTTCCTCGGCAACGTGCAGATCGGACGTCATGGGGGCGGTGGAGAAGGCGATGCCACGCCGCCGCCCAGCCAGAAGCAATCCGGCAAGGGTAAGACCCCGCAGACTGAGCCGGCGCCGCAAGCCGGCGAGACCGAGCAGGGCGACAGCAACGAGCCGGACGACCCGGACCTCGATCGCATCCTGCGCTAAGCCTGAAATTGTTTCGCCCCAGCCCAGCCGGGAGACGCGCAGCTACCAGCTGACGGGCATGCCGGTTTTGCCGCCGGCGCCCCTCCTCGTACCTGAGCTGCCGATGTCGGCGCTGGCTTCACGTGCTGAAGCGGGTGTTGCCGTCGCGGGACGTTCCGGCATTCTCTTTCCTCCTGACAGCTTCATGCTTCCTTCCAAGTATAGTCGGCAAACTGATGGCGGTAACAGCGGCGCCGATCGGGCAAAGCTCGTGTTGTTTTGCCGCAATTAGAGAACGTGGAGGAGGCTCCCGACAAGGGCTCTCCGCGCGCAGGCGAACCTAATCGCCCGGGGCTGGAGGCTTGGCCTGGATGGTGTTGACCGAGATGCCAGGCGCCACTGCCCGTCCACAGGCTGAAACGC
>JAENXG010000349.1 GCA_016649675.1 Methyloceanibacter sp. | reverse complement strand
TTCGAGTGGCATCAGATCTTAGACCTTCAAAGGGTGCTAAATCGCGGACCCCATCCACCGGTCTCGAGATCGACGAGTTTGGGCACGTCAGAGCCAGCCGGGACCCGGCAGACTCTATATGTCTGCTTCCGGCGCTTAGCGGACCAACTCGATCGGCGCCGAAACGTCAGCTACAGACCCAAAGCGGAAATTCCTCTCCCCGTGTTCTTGACATCCGGCATGGGACGGTCCTCTATTCAGCCATGGGGACCGCGATCTCCCCACGAGGCGCAAGGCCGAAGCATCGCGTTCCGCTCCAGTTAAGAGAAGGGACGCACCATGGCTGCGCCGAATACAATTTCAGTCGACAAGCTGGTTCGACTTATCCGCACGCCGAAGTGCCCGGTGCGAAGCATCAAAGAGCCGGGGAATCATAATCCGCGTGTCTGGGGTTCGAGTCCCTCCTCCGCTACCACCTTTATCATCCAATTATTTACGGCGGACGGTTCCTCATTGGCCAGGAGGAATAGTGCGCCGGGCTCGCCATACACCTCAATCGTCATCTTGCCGCGCTTGTCACCCGGATGCAGCACGATCTCGTCGATTAGCGTCCGCAAAATCGGTCCAGCCTTGGTTCTAACGTCGGGATCCGAGTTGAGGGTTTCCTCAAGCTGTTCAACCTTTCGGCGGAAAAGCTTCTCAAGGTTGGGTTGCGCTTCGACAAAAATTGGCCCGCGAGATACAAAAACCGTTTTCTCAAGCTCGGCCGCCTCATCTTCGAGGCGGAGCAGAGCCTGCCGGAGGGCAGGAGTATCTGTTCCGTCGGCAATCGCAACGACGATGCGTTCTATTTTTTGCTTGAGCTGATCGAGCTTCTTATCTGTATGCGAGCTTGCTTTTGTTGATGCCTCCTGGAGCCGTTTCAACTCCAAGTGAAACTCCCGGACGAATTCGGTCAACAGCTCTGAATTGAGCAAGTGCTTTTTAATGCCGGACAATACGCGGCGCTCGAGTTGATCGACCGAGATCTGGCGTGAGTTGGTACAAGTTCCCTTTTCTCGGTGGGTTGCGCAGCCATACTTGCCGGGCCGGACGAGCGTGAATGCACCGCTACACTCGCCACAAGAAAGGAGGCCGGATAGAAGACGTTTTGCCCGCCTACATTTGTGCGCCGCTTGACCGCCGTAGCGCGCCTTTATCGCCTGGACACGATCCCAAAGTTCGTTAGAGACGATCCTCAGTTCCGGAACCTCGACGCTTACCCAATCGCTCATGGCGTTATTGCGCGAAACACGCTTGCCAGTATCCGGGTCTCTCACCATACGGATTCGGTTATGGGTAAGTACACCTTTGTAGAGTTCGTTCTGCAGGATGCCGTTGCGGCGGCCGCGGTGCCCATTGATTGTTGACGCGTTCCACTGTCCTCCGCGGGGAGCGGGAATCCCCTCGCCATTAAGATCGGCCGCAATCTTGCGGGGTGATTTTCCGGCAGCGTATTCGGTATAGATTCTGAGTACGACGGCAACTTCTTCTTGTTTCACACAGCGTTTGCCGCGTATCAGGTTTCCTTCTTCGCTTAGCTCGCGCACAACTTGATAGCCGTATGAAAGGCCGCCTGCCGAGAAGCCTGACTTAATGCGTCCACGTTGGCCGCGCCTGATCTTCGAGGCCAGGTCCTTCAGGAACAGGGCATTCATCGTCCCCTTGAGCCCGATATGAAGTTCGTCGACTTGTCCTTCTGCCAATGTGAATATCGAGACCTCGCTGTGGCGGAGGCGCTTGTAAATGCCGGCGATGTCCTCCTGATCTCTGGAAATTCGGTCAAGAGCCTCGGAGACTACAATGTCAAAGTGTCCGGCTCTGGCGTCCACCAGCAGCGCATTGATGCCGCTCCTGTTCATGACAGTAGCACCACTTATGGCGCGATCCGTGTAGGTGCCGACGATCGTCCAGCCTTCGCGTTGGGCCCTGTCGCTGCATAGGCTGAGCTGATCTTCGATACTCGCCTCGCGTTGCAGATCACTGGAATACCGCGCATAGATGACAGCTCGCATCGATCAGCCCTCGGTTCTTAGCGAGACCGGCCGAAGCCTGCTTCGCGTTCTTGAAAGGTGTTTTGCAAAACGTTGGCTCGCTTGTACCGATCGGGACAGATTGTAAATCCGCTCGCCGACCTCAGGCGAGGTATGCTGCAGCACGCCTGGGATGAGACCGATCTTGTCAGGTGCATCCATGGCTATAAAGGTCGCTCCAGCGCGGCGGAAGTCATGAAGACCCATGGCTTTTCCGAACTTCTTGGTGATTCGCCCGCGGACCATGTCGTAGATGCGGCCTGCGACCAGAGGGCGCCCTCTATATGAGGCCCAGAGGCCATCATGCTCGCTCCGACCGAGCAGGCGGGGGCGGATCTCCTTCAAATAGCGCAGAAGGTAGGGGAGAAGCTCCTCAGGCACCCGGAAGCTCTCAGCACGCTTGGCCTTGGTGTCCTCTGGATAGAGAAGAATGTTCAAACCGGCAGCATCAAACTCAAGGTGACGGCTGACCGTGAGGGCCGCGATGCTGCGCCGGCGTATCAGCCAAAGGCTGAGCAGGGCCAACAAAAGTCCATCTCGGTATTGCAGCTCACGCTGCTTGTGGCCGGTGATTGGCAGCCTGAGCGCCTCGTCCATAAGTTCGATCCCAAAATTTAGGGTCTGCCAAGGCGGAACTAGCCGGTCGAAGCGATCCTCGGGGCGTGCGCGTGCCGCAAGGCGAGCCTTGATCGAGGCTAGCCATCGCCAATCACCTCCTGGCGCGATCAGGCGGGCGGCGTAGCAGAGGTTGTCGAGGGCGATGACAATGGAGGTCGGTCGTATCTCGGCACTGAGGTGATCGATGAAGGCGCGCACGCGCTCGGGCGTGATCCGCT
>JAENXG010000119.1 GCA_016649675.1 Methyloceanibacter sp. | reverse complement strand
TCCAGCGCTGCTACGACCTCGGCTGCAACGTCTATGTCACTAAGCCGGTCGACTATGAGAAATTCGCCAATGCGATCCAGCAGCTTGGGTTGTTTGTGTACGTCATGCAGGTTCCCGAGGCGATCTAATGTCCGCACCCCGGCAGAGTGGTAGCGTTCACGCCGATCCCCGGTCATCTGGGGAATGTCGATTTAGAACGCCCATGATGCGTTCGAGAAACGCTCCGGCCGCGGACCGGCTCCAGCGCCTCCGCAAAAAACAGCCGAGAGCCTAAGATGAATTCCGAGCCTGTCCGCTTGCTTTACATCGAAGACGATGCAGGTCTCGCCGCGCTCGTGAAACGGGACATGGAGCGGCGCGGCTGGGTCGTGGAGCTCGCGCCCGACGGCGTTGCCGGCCTCGCCCGGCTCGCCCAAGGCGGCATCGACGTCGTCGCGCTCGACCATTACATGGCCGGTCAAGACGGGCTCACCACTTTGGCGGAGATGCGCAAAATGCTCCAGCCTCCGCCCGTCGTCTACGTCACGGGCACCGACGACAGCAAGGTCGCCGTCGCCGCGTTGAAAGCCGGCGCGGCAGACTATGTGATCAAGGATGTGCGCGAGGACTTCTTCACTCTGCTGCATGCCGCCCTCACCGCCGCGCTCGAGTTGCAAACCCTGCGGCGGGCGCGCGAGGCGGCGGAGGCCGAGGTCAGTCGTAAAAACAAAGAGCTCGCGGCGCTCTCCCGCAAACTCGCCAAATATCTGTCGCCCCAAGTCTACAATTCCATCTTCACCGGCGCGCAGAGCGTCGAGATCGCCTCCAATCGCAAGAAGCTGACCGTCTTCTTTTCCGATATCGCGGATTTCGCCGGCACCACCGAAAAATTGGAATCCGAGGAGCTCACGCAGCTGCTCAACCGCTATCTCACCGAGATGGCGCGGATCGCACTGGAATTTGGCGCCACCATCGATAAATACATCGGCGACGCGGTGCTCGCCTTCTTTGGCGACCCCGAGTCGAAAGGTGTCAAGCAAGACGCGCGCGACTGCGTGCGCATGGCGATCGCGATGCAGCGGCGCATGCGCGAGCTGCAGTGGGAGTGGCAGGAGCTCGGCGCGGAGAAGCCCTTTCAGATGCGCATCGGCATTAATACCGGCTTTTGCACCGTCGGTAATTTTGGCAGCGAAGATCGCATGGACTACACCATCATCGGCAATGTGGTGAATCTCGCCTCTCGCCTGCAGGCGCAGGTCGACCCAGGAGGCATCCTGATCGGTTACGAGACCTTCGCGCTGGTGAAGGACGACGTGGCGACGGAAGAACAAAGCGCCATGACGGCGAAGGGCTTGGCCGAGCCCATTCGCTGCTACAAAGTGCTCGGCATCTATGACGAGCTCGTCCGTCAAGGGAGCGTTATCCGCGAGGAGGAGGACGGCTTGCGCCTGTTGCTCGATCTCAGAAAGCAGGACAGAGCCCACGCGATCGAGGTGCTCGAATCCGTGCTCACGCGCCTAAAGCAATAGAAGCCGTCCGGCGCAAGCGGAGCAGCGCGCGATCAATGAGCCGTACGACAGCACCAATGGCTTTGGTCCGGGTAAGACCCGGAGTCGCGAGCGCCCTCCTTACTGCGCCGCGTACCCGCGGAAGCGCGGGTCTGCTATCACCTCCGAGGCCATGCGGAGGCCGGCGGCCCGGGATCGAGGAACGCCGCCACCCAAGACGCAGTGACGATGCGCTTGCCGTCGGGGCTGAACCCTGCGCTATACAGTCGCCATGAATGACTGGAAGGAAAGAGGGATCGACCCTGCGGACTTCACGCAACTCGACCCCGTTTCGGCCGAGGGGATTGAGCGGGCGGTAGCCATCATGCGGACCGGCAGACTGTTCAGATACAGTGACGGCCAGCCCGAAGACTCAGAAGTCGCCTTGCTCGAACGCGATTTCGCTGAATATCTCGGCGTGCGGCATGCGCTCGCGGTCAATTCCTGCACCACAGCGATCGAACTGGCACTCATCGCCTGCGGTGTAGAGCCGGGGAGCAAGGTGCTGGTGCCGGGCTTCACCTTCACCGCGGTGCCGAGCGCCATTGTCGTGTTACATGCGATCCCAGTCTTGGTGGAATGCAATGAGGACTACAGGCTGGATATCGACGACCTCCGGCGCAAGATAACGCCCGAGACCAAGGTCTTGCTCCTGTCGCACATGCGGGGCCATATCTCGGAAATGGATGCGATCGCGCAGCTCTGCGCGGTACACGGCATTACTCTCATCGAGGACGCGGCGCACGCGCTTGGCGCACGGTGGCGAGGCAAGCAGATCGGCTCGTTCGGCAAGGCGAGCTGTTTTTCCTTCCAGTCCAACAAGGTCATCAACGCGGGCGAGGGAGGCATACTCACGACCGACGACGACAAAATCATCGTCAAGGCGACGTATCTTTCCGGGGCGTACGAGATGAATTATAAGAAACATTTCACGCGCAGTCCCCTGTTCGAGGAATTTGCCGGCAGGCTTCCCGCGCGCAACGCCCGTATGACAAACCTCACCGCCGCCGTCGCGCGTCCCCAGATCGGGCTACTGGAAGAGAAAGGGCGGCGCTACCGGCAGATGTACGCCTATCTCAAGCGCGAACTCACGGCGACGAACCGTATCGAGTTCCCGCAGGAGTATCCGCATGAGACGCGCATCCCTGACTCCATCCAATTCAAGGTGCCGGGATATGACGCCGCGCAGATGCAGACTTTCATCGCGCAGGTCCGAAAAAGCGGGCTTCCGCTTGCAGGCTTCGCCGAGAGAGATAACGCCAGGGCATTCTATAACTGGCGCTATCTCGGCGAGGACATGCCCGACCTGCCGCGAACGAAGAAGGCCATCGAGAACACATGCGATATGCGGCTGCCCTCCAGGCTGCAGGAAGCACACCTTGCCTATATCGTAGCAGCCGTGCGTTCAGCACTTCACCACGTCGATGCGATGCAACGAATGGCCGTCGCCTGATGACGCGGTCGCCCATCCTTTCCGCCTTCTCACGAAGGCTCGTCATCCTGCACATCGGTTGGGACACGCCCCCGCACAATGCGTTCGATCGCCAGGAGCGGAACGATCGCCGCGATGACGATGACGGGCCACCGCAAGACACCAAGCCAGTCCGCGGTCAACGCACCGAATTCATACGAGAGGTAGAACAGCCCGGTCGTCCAGATGCTCGCCGCAAAGATGACGGAGACGAGGAAGGACCGAAACGGCATGGCGAAGAAGCCGTAGGTCGTGTAAGCCGGCATCCGCAGGCCCGGAAGAAAGCGCACCATAAGGACCCCTGCGACGAGTCGTTCGTCGAGCCAGATCTTAAGTGTCGAGAAGCGCCGGCCGCCCGCGAGGCGTCTCGAGATGCGATTGAGTGCGACCAGCCGACCTATCCCGTAGAGTCCCAGGTCGCCGGCTACGATTCCAATGTAGAGCGCGGGAAGCGCCACGCCGACGCTGGTGACACCGTCGGCGACCAATATGCCGGTGGCCACGGTCGCAATGTCCTCGTGAATGAACGTTCCGGCGATGATTGCGAGCACCAGGAGCCATGGATTTCCGGGGAGAGTCGCCGGCAGAGGCCAAGCGGCGGGGAAAAGATGCCTGATAGTCTGTGCGTCTCCACAGCAGACGATGTCATGGAACATGGCGAAGCTCATCGAATCGCGCCGGAGAGTTGGACGATAGTGCCGTCTACACGGACCATCAGTCTCAACAAAGTGCCGATCGCCGTTCGCCCGAGACACCTGTCATGATGGATCAACTAGCTCCTCATCTCAGGCGCGGTGGGGTATCTCCCAAACCTCAAGCCCTCTCGCTCATGGAACGAGCGCCACAGTTTGTCATCTATGCGCTTCATGGGCCGTACTCCCTCTACCTCATGCTCCGCTATCGGGGCATCACGCTCCCGACAGTGGCCAATCCCGGCCTTGAAGGGGGCGGCCTGACGAAGGAATCGAAGGCCGACCTTTTCAACCTGCTCGGACCCGTCGGCCGGGCGCATCTTGCCCCCTTCGTCACGATACGAACCGGCCCCTCCATGCTGGAAGAGGCCGCCCGCGCGATGGAGACGGCGGCGCTTTCCTTTCCGGTCGTGGCCAAGCCGGACATAGGCAGACGCGGATTCGGCGTCAAGACAGTGCGGACAGAGCAGGAACTCGCCGAGCACCTCGGCAAGTTCCCCGAAGGCGTGCGCATCTTGATCCAGCGTTATGCGGAGGGCCCCGGCGAGGTGGGCCTCTTCTATCTGCGTATGCCGTCGGAGGACCGGGGACGCATCCTCTCCCTCACGATCAAGCACTTCCCCGAAGTGATAGGGGACGGGACGTCGACCTTGCGAGAACTCATCCTCCTGGATTGTCGCGCCCGCGCGTTGGCGGAGGTCTATTTCAAGCGCAACAGCAAGAATCTCGATCGCGTGATCCCATTCGGGGAGAGCCATCGGATCGTCTCGGTCGGCAACCACGTCCGCGGCGCCGCCTTCGAAGACGGCTCAGCACACATCACCCCGGCGTTGGAGCAGGTCTTCGATACAATCGTGAGAGAGGTGCCCGGGTTTTTTGTAGGCCGTTTCGACGTGCGCTATACCAACCTCGAAGAGATGAAGCGCGGCGAGGGATTCACGATCGTCGAGTACAATGGCGCCGGCGGGGAGCCGACTCACATCTGGGATCCACGCACGAGCATCATCGAGACGTACGCGGGGCTGCTTACGCATTGGAAGCACCTATATGTGGTCGGCGCCGAGAATCGAGCGCGCGGTGCCCGGCCGATGGCGTTCCGCGAAGTGGTGAGGCGCTACTTGGACGAACTGTGTCTCCTGAAATCTTATCCAGACGAAGAGTGATGCTGGGCTGATTCCCGTGCGCGCATTGGCGGAATGGTCCGATCGGTTTTGTCCACGCACGGCGTGGGACAGGCGCACGTGGTCGATGGGAGGAGTTCAATGGGTGTCGGCTTTGAGTCAATTGCCGACGTCACCGAGCACCATCGAGTCGGTGTGCTTCGTGCCATAAGCATATAATGCGAGATGGTGCTGCGGCTGGTGCGGCAGCGGAGGGCCCCATCGTAAGACGAGCGGAACCGAGCGAAGCGCGACGTTGAAGGCGGTTGGTATTCGACAATCAGTTGGGCGGCGGTACGGCGCGTTCCTTCATTTCCTTCCTCCATTGTTCGCGCTGGTCGTCGCCATGACCGTCGAATTCGGCTGTACCTGCAATCAGACCCGCGGCGCAGCTTGTGCCTCTCTGGCGCGGTGTCGGAGTTCACTGCCGTCCATAACACCGCCTGAATTGGCGCAAGAATCGGTGTGAGCGATTGCTCTAGTATTGGATGCAATGCAGGGTCGCTATGAAACAGAGACTCCCAACACTGGCACTCGAAGTCATTGGCGCGCTCCTCCTTATCGAAGCGGCCCTTAGCACCCCCGCCGCGAGCCAAGCGACGATAAGCGCACCGACGGCGGCAGGCGTCTGGCAACAAGTCGATGACGATGGGAAGGTGGGCGCTTGGGTCACCATAGTCGAGAAGCAGGGCGGGTATGTGGGGCGGCTCTCGCGCTTGTTCCTGGATCCGGGTGACGACCCCAATCCAATCTGTAAAGAATGTCCCGGCGACAAACAAAACCAGCCGCTCCTCGGGCTGGTTTTCATCGAGCAAATGAAGCAGTCGGGTCTGGACTACGACGGAGGTACAATTCTCGATCCGGAGACCGGCAAGGTTTACAGCGCGAGCATGCATCTCAGCCCCGACGGGACTAAACTCACCGTTCGCGGCTATATCGGATTGTCGATTTTCGGCAGGAGCCAAACCTGGAACCGTGTGGAGTGAGGCGGTCGGCCGCGAACATCCTCCGCTCAAGCCGGGCGGGAGACCTGCTAACCTCTCCTTCTTATGCCAAGCAGAACGGTCCATAGGGCAACGTTCGCTCCGGGGCCAGCGGGGTGAAGAGGTCCGTGTCGAACAGCGATTGCGCCTTCATAACGGGAGCTACTGGCTTCGTCGGATCCGCCGTCGTCAGAACTCTTCTGGGGGCAGGATTTGGCGTACGTGCGCTGGTACGCCCGCAGAGTCCGCGCTCAAATCTTGACGGTCTCGACCTCGAGCTTGTCGAAGGCGACATGCGCGACCCTGACGCAGTTCTGTCCGCAGCGGAGGGCGCGCGTTACGTATTTCATGTGGCCGCCGACTATCGGCTTTGGGCGCCGCATCCAGAGGAGATACGGCGGGCGAATATTGACGGCACGCGGGTCGTGATGGAGGCGGCGCGCGCCGTTGGCGCCGAGCGCGTGGTTTACACATCGAGCGTCGCCACTCTCATGCCCTGCCATAACGGCGAGCCTGCCGACGAGACCATGCCGCTGGCCGAGAACGAAGCGATCGGCGCCTATAAGCGCAGCAAGGTCGCGGCCGAGCGTCTCGTTGAGGGCATGATCAAGGACGGCCTGCCAGCCATCATCGTCAATCCCTCGACACCAATCGGGCCGCGCGACCAGCGGCCCACCCCCACCGGGCGCATGATGGTCGAAGCCGCCTCCGGCCGCATGCCCGCCTTCGTCGATACCGGCCTCAATCTCGTGCATGTCGACGACGTCGCCACGGGGCATCTTGCGGCGCTGAGATGTGGCCGGATCGGTGAGCGTTATATCCTCGGTGGGGAGAACATGACGCTCGCCGAGCTGCTCGGCAGGATCGCGCGCCTCATGGGCCGCTCGCCGCCGCGCCTCCGCCTGCCGCGCTGGCCGATCTACCCGCTCGCCTTCGCCGCCGAGGCGATGGCGCGCGTCACCAAGCGCGAGCCGTTAGTGACCCTCGACGGCCTGAGGATGTCGAAACACTATATGTTTTTCACCTCGGCCAAGGCTGAGAGCGAGCTCGGCTATCGGCCAAGGCCGGCCGAAGAGGGCATCCGCGACGCTATCGACTGGTTCCGCAATGCGGGCTTCCTGTCGTGACGCCCTCCCTGATCATCGCCTGCCTTGCGCTAGGCATCTGGCTTTACCTCATTCTGTTTCGTGGAGGATTCTGGCTTGCCCGCGAGCGTGACGCGCGAAGTCAGCAGCCATTGCCGGCTGGTGCGGACTGGCCAAGCCTTGTCGTGGTGATCCCGGCCCGCAACGAAGCTGCCATGCTGCCGCGGAGCCTCTGGTCGCTGTCGGCGCAGGACTATCCGGGCAAACTTTCCATCGTCGTCGTTGATGACGAGAGCAGCGACGGGACCGCTCAGGTCGCCCGATCGCTTGCCGGGCGCGCGAGCCGCGGGATTGAGGTTCTCTGCGGCAAGCCGTTGCCGCCGTCATGGACTGGCAAAGTCTGGGCCATGCATCAGGGTATTGCTCATGCCGAAACGTTCGAAGAGAAACCCGACTATTTGCTGCTCACCGATGCCGATATCGACTATGCGCCTGGTGCCGTCGCGCGTCTCGTTGCGCGAGCCGAGGCCAACGACAACGTCCTCACCTCGCTGATGGTGAAGCTCAATTGCGAGAGCTTAGCGGAACGTGCTCTCATTCCTGCCTTCGTCTTCTTTTTTCAAATGCTGTATCCCTTCGCCTGGGTGAACCGCAGCGCCGCCAAGACTGCGGCTGCGGCGGGAGGGTCCATGCTGGTCGAGCGGCGCGCGCTTGCCCGGG
>JAENXG010000448.1 GCA_016649675.1 Methyloceanibacter sp. | reverse complement strand
GTCGGGCCCTTTTCGGACATCAGCGCGTAGCCCGCCTATGTCGGCGAATGACCCTAAGCGGACGTTTATGGCGCACGAGTGTCCCAATTAACGCGAGCCCCTGCAACGTGGCGCGAACGCGATCCTTTGCGTCCTTCCTCATGTCTCCGATAGGGCACGAGTGGCATAGCTTCCGGATGTGGCACTTAGCGGACGAAGTCGCACTCAGGGTCGAAAGTCCGCTTATGACCCAAAGCGGACATCGTCTTTCACTCGCCAATGATTAGAAACGGGCATTAGCGCCTCACTAGGAGACGCCGAACGAACGCCCCCTCCGCGCACAGTTCTTCCTTCCCCTCCCGGCGAACCTGCTTACATCCGGTGTGCTTCAACACGGTCGCGGTCGATCCGTCGCTCTTCCTTGCGGACTGATCCGCCGCAGATCATAGTGACGACTCTGGAAGTGTCGCCATGCAAGAAGCGCGGATTGAACTCCTGCAGCGCATGCCCATTTTCGGCGGAATCCGCGCCGACGTCCTCCAATTCCTGCTCGGCTTGTGCCCGGTCGTGTCCGTCCCGACGAACGAGTTCTTTTTCCGCGAACACGACCAAGCCGATTCGATGTTCGTCCTCGAAGTGGGCAAAGCCGCGGTGCTGAAATCCTGGCGTGGACAGGAGTACTTCCTCCGAACCCTGAAGGAGGGCGACTGCTTCGGGGAGATGGCGGTGATGGACCACTTTCCGCGCAGCGCCTCCGTCCGCGCAGTCGAAGATTGCACCGCAATCCGTCTTTCAGCCGCCAACCTCTACCAGGTCTACGCGCAGGATCTCGAGCAGTTCACGCTGATCCAGATGAACATGGGCCGGGAAGTGTGCCGACGGCTCCGGGAATCCGATAATCGACTGTTCAGCGCCGGGATGGGGACGCCGGACGCGGACATCGAGCATGTTTTCCTGGTCGGCTGAAGATGACGCCGGGCCGTCCTCTGCCGACCGGGGGCCGGGCGCTTCGAAGAATATGCGCAAATCTTTGTTTACGTTGACGATTGTCTTGGCCGCGTTAGCTGACTAACTCAACTGCGGGCTTTTTCACGAAGGTTGGAGATCAGATTTGCGGTGTCGGCTATTACAAATAAAGTGGTCTACGGCTGTGTGGCTGTAGTCTCGCTTGTAATGACCTGCTTTAGGAGGTCCGGTCCGACTGAAATTTCACCCGTGAATGGTCGACTGTAAGCGGCGATCAGCAGTAGCGACAGCGCAATGCCTGTTGCAAAGAGGGTCAGTGCTATAGCGCAGGTAAGCCGGTTGTCGCTGTGAACCATGGCGATGGCGATCAAAGTGCAGAGTCCCTGAAGAAGAATCCCCGCCCATTTAACCGTGCCGACGGCAGATTGGCTGACAACTATGCGCTGGCGCCTCGCATCCAGTGCTGTATGGAGCGCTTTCACCATCTCAAGCTGTGCGGTTCGCTGGCTATCATCGGCGGGCTTTAGGCTGAGCGTGTCATGCAATGCCTCGATCAGAGCCGTGGGCAAAGTCGAGAGGGTCGCTCGCTGTCGCGCCATCGCTGGCCATTCTTTATTCATGGCCTCCTCTATGTGGTGGTTGAGCAGAGCATAAATGTGCGCCTTCTGTTCTTCGGGGAAAGTTCCGGCGAGTATAACGACAGCACGAAGTGCGCTGGCCTCGGACGCAACCGCGACCTTTGCTTTATCAAAATTACTCCAGACCTCGACGGCGATGAAGCCAACCAAGAGGGCGAAAAGGATGCCCAATGGCGGTAGCATTCCGGGCGAGACCGCCTTGAAGGCCCTCGCTCGATCGTTCACCGCGAGCCTAGTCACAATCCAATAGATGCTGCCGGCAAAGAGATAAGTGGCCGCAAAGACAACAACGGCCATCCACAGCACAGGAAGATTGAGCAACCAGTCGCTCACTATCAACTCCCGTCCAATAAGGAGTGCGTCCCATGGCTACCATACCGCGGGTGCTGCTGCCGCGCACCAACGAAGCACCTCTTCCGTATGTCCGTTCATGGCACTTAGCGGACGAACTCGCGGAGGGGCCCGATGTCAGCTTCTGACCCAAAGCAGACATTGCCGGGACAATGCTGAAGGTCGGCCTCGCTATATGTCTAAGCGATTTGCCTCGGGTGATTTGCGGTAGGTTCGGAGAATACGAGCGACGGCCGGTCTTGCCCCTTGGCTCGGTACATGGCGAGATCGGCGTTGTGAATGATTTCC
>JAENXG010000061.1 GCA_016649675.1 Methyloceanibacter sp. | reverse complement strand
GGCGGAGCCTATGCGCGCGCCATCGCGGCCTTGCGCGGCGATATCAGGATCGTGCAGCTCCCCTGCCAGGTGTTCGTGGCGCTCGCCGAGGAAGGCTGGACCGATACTCCCGCCACCCATTCGGCCGCCGACCACTATCTTGGGCCGCTGTTCAGAGGCCCCCTGCCTCCCGACACGCTCGTGCTTGGCTGCACCCATTTCCCGGTGCTTGCGGGGGCCATTAGGGCGATCATCGGCAGCTCCGTGGCGCTGGTCGACTCGGCCGAGACCACGGCGCTCGCGGTGGCGGAGGCCCTTGCCGACGACAGGCTCGGCAGTGACGGCGCAGCAAGTGGGGCCGGGACCACGCGTTTCTTCGCCACCGATTCGCCTGAGCGCTTCGCGCGGGTGGGCGAGATCTTCCTCGGGCGCCCGATCGATGCGGCCTCGGTCGAGCTCATCGACCTCAGGGCGTCGTAAGCACCGCTTAGACCCTCGGTGGCGGCTCATTGTCCGGCAACGCGGCCGAGTCATCGGTGGGGTCTGACGGCCCAATTCTTGGTAGCGGCTTGTCCGCCGCAGCGCTCACGTCCCTCAGGAGGCTCTTCAGCCACCCCCGACCGAGAAGGATGAGAACGGCCAGCCCATAGCCAACGCCGCCGAGCACAAAGAGTAGCGCGAGCGTGGTCTCCTCGCGAAAGGCCGGCATCGCCGAGAGCGCGCGCTCAAGCCCGTAGCTGCCGGCGAAAAGTGCGGCGCCAAGCAGGACGCCGGCGAAGATCAGCTTGGCCACCGGCTTGCCGATGGCCGCCCCCGATACCAGGAAGCCTTGGCGGCGGGCGAACAGCGCAAGCAGGCTGAGATTGATCCAGGCGCCGACGCTGGTGGCAAGCGCGAGCCCCACCTGCGCGAACGATCCAAAGTAAGCAAGGGCGAGTTTAAGCGCGACGTTCACGCCCATGGCAAGCAGCGCCGCCTTGACCGGGGTCGCCGTGTCGCCGCGGGCATAGAAGGGCGCGGTGAAGCTCCTCAGCAGAACGAAGGGGAGGAGCCCGATCGAGTAGGCGGCGAGCGTCATGCCGGCGGCGGCGGCGTCAGTCGCGGTGAACGCGCCGCGGGCGAAGAGCGCGCGCATGATGAGATCGGGGATGGCGATGGAGGCGGCGGCGCAAGGGACGGTGAGCAGGAGGGCAAGCTGAATGCCGCGGGCTTGCGCCGATGCCGCGCCCTTCTCATCGCCGGCGGCGAGCCGCCGCGACATCTCGGGCAGAAGCACGGTGCCGACGGCGATGCCGACGACCCCGATGGGAAGCTGGTTGATGCGGTCGGCGTAATAGAGCGCCGACAGCGCCCCGGTCGGCAAATAGGAGGCGATCAGAGTGTCGGCGAAGAGCGCAAGCTGCACGCCGCCGGCCCCAATGATGGCCGGACCCAAGGCCTTCAGGAATTTGCGCGTGGGCTCGTCGAGAACCGGCATGCGGACTCTGATGCCGATCCCGTGCCTCTCGGCGTCGACGCCCACCAGCAGCACCTGGGCAACGCCGGCGATGAGAACGCCCCAAGCAGCAGCCTGACCCGCGGTCGGGAACCAATGGGCGAAGAGCAGAGTCGCGACCATGCAGACATTGAGCAGGATGGGTGCGCCGGCCGCGGAAGCGAAGCGGCCATTGGCGTTGAGCTCGCCTGACACCATGGTCTGCATCGACACGAGGAGCAGCGAGGGGAAGGTGATGCGAGTCAGCGTGACGGCGAGGTTGTAGCGCTCCGGGTCGGCGGACAGGCCGGGCGCGAGCAGGCCCACGACCGCCGGGGTGTAGAGAAGCGCGAGCGCCAGCAGCACGATATTGATGACGAGCAGTGCCGCGGCGATACGGTCGGAGAAGAGCCGCGCGGCGCTGCTCCCAGACTGCTCGAGCGTGCGCGCATAGGCCGGCACGAAGGCGGCATTGAAAGCGCCCTCGGCGAGGATGGCGCGGAAATGGTTGGGCAGTCTGAAGGCGATGAAGAAGGCGTCGGCAACGGGGCCGGCGCCGAGCACCGCTGCCATCACCACGTCGCGAATGAAGCCCGTGAGGCGCGAGACGAGAGTGAGCCCGCCGACGGTGGCGATACGCCTTATCATTGGCGGCTGGAGGGGCGGCGAACGCTGATCTGCTGCACTTAACCCCCCTCCCCGGCCCTCTCCCGGGATAAGCGGGAGCGGCATCTTGGCGGCCCGATGACGCAAGCTCGTAGCCCAGCGAGCACGAGGTGTCTATGTGGCCGCTTGGGTTCCCCCTCGACCGGCTAAGGTACGGCGCGGATAATTACTGCGCGGCAGCCTTGAAGTAGAGCGCCTCGGCGGGCAGGGCGCCATAGGTGAAGGGACTCTGCTGGCCCGAGGTCGCGTTCTTCACGTCGTCATGCACGCGGCGGAACAGCATGTTGATCTCAAGCCCGGGCTCGTCGAGATGCTTGAGGAGGCTCTCGGCAAAGGGGCTGTTGGCCCCGTCGCCATCCTGCGCCACCTGTCCGTCTTTCGCCGAATAGGCGACGAGCACGCCGGCTTCGGGCTCGATCCGGGCTAGGCCGCGCCCGATCGAGAAAGTGGTCCCCGCGCTCGCCATCTTGGCGAGGAACAGATTCTCCCGGCAGGCATCGAGGATGACGAGGCGGAGCTTCTTGGCGCCTTCCACTTTGGCGAGGACGCGGTCGAGCGGCATCGCCTCGTCGTCGACGTGGTTTGAGGCCGCGAGCTCGGCGTCGATGAGAATGAGGTAGTTCACCCCGCCGACCTCGATGCCGTGGCCCGCATAATAGACGACGGCCCAGTCGAAGTCGGGCGTCCGGTCGCCGAAGGCCTTGAGCTCCTGGGTCAGCGCGGCAAGGCTGAGATCATGCTTCTCGATCACCTCGAAGCCGAGTCGCCGCAAGCTCGCGGCCACGGCGCGGGCATCGCTTATCGGCGTTCTTGAGCGCCTTGACGTTGGCGTAGGCCCCGTTGCCGATGACGAGAGCGATGCGCTTCGTGGCCAGTTGCGGCTCCGCTTGCTTCGCCGCATCTCCCCCGCTTGGGCCCCCGCTCGCCGCAACGGCGCCGGGGGCCACCGCCGCAAGCGCGGTCAAATGCTCCAAGGCCTCGGCCTTGGCCTTTTCGTCGTAATGCTGGCGGCTCTTCAAGGACAGGGACTTGTGGTAGTCGGCGGCCGCCTTGTCGCGGTCGCCCTTGAGCTCGAAGGCACGCCCCCGGTCGGCATAGGCGCCGGCTAGCTCGGGATTGAGGCTCAGCGCCTTGTCGAAATCGGCAAGAGCCAGATCGAGCAAGCCCTTGTTCATGTAAATCCAGGCGCGGGTGTGGATGGCGTTGGGCTCAGTCGGGAGGAGCGCCACCGCGCGCTCGGAATCGGCGAGCGCCTTGTCGAGCTCGCCCTTTTGAGCATAGCCCCAGGCCCGGCCGTCGAGCGCGGCGCCGTCGTCCGCGTTCGCCGCCAGCACCTTTTCGTAGTCGGCGATGGAGCGGTCGATCTCGCCCCTGTCGTCGAAGAGCGAGGCGCGGTCAGCCAGCGCACCGAGATCGTCGGGATTGATACGGAGGGCCTCATTGTAGTCGGCAAGCGCCTTGTCGGGATTGCCCTTCAACCAATAGGCCCAGCCACGATTCTGCAGGGCATTGGCATGATCGGCCTTGAGCTTGAGCGCCTCGTCCAAATCGGCGATGGCCAGGTCATATTGCTCGGTCTTGATCAGAGAGACGGCGCGGTCGTTGAGGTTGTCGGGATTGCCCGGCGCAAGGCGGATCGCCTCGCTATATTCAACGACAGCCTCTTCGTGCTTGTCGCGCTGGGCGAGCACCCAGTCACGATTGGCATGGGCAAGCGCGTAGTCCGGCTTAAGGGAAAGCGCCTTGTCGAAATCGGCAAGCGCCTTGTCGAGATCGCCGAGGTCGGCAAAGGCGCTGCCGCGATCGTTGAAGAGGTCGGGGTTGTTCTTATCGAGCTCGACGGCGCGGTTATAGTCGGTGAGGGCGCGCGCGTTGTCCTTCTTGGCGGCATAGCTCCAGCCACGGTCGTAATAGATGCCCGGGTAGTCAGACTTGAGCTTCAGCGTCTGATTGTAGTCGGCGATAGCGAGGTCGAATTCGCCGGTCTGCGCGTAAGACCAGCCACGGTTGCGGTAGGTAGCGGGTGCGGAGGGGTTGAGCTTGATCGACTGGGTGTAGTCGGCGATGGCTTTATCGTAGTCGCCCTTGTCATGATAGTCGTTGCCGCGATTGGCATAGGCGATGGCGAGGCTGGCCTTGGTGTCCTTGGCCCGTGCGATGATCTTGTTGCAGCCGGCGATGCTCCGCTCGAGGTCGCTCGAGGCGCAGTCGTCCCAGTCCTGCTTCGATTCGGCAAACGCCGCTTGCGACAGCGCAAGAACGCTAACCAGGAACACGGCAACCGCCCGCATCACGATCCTCCGCCAACGTTAAGGCTACGATCTTATTCCGATCTGTGCGGCGAGCGAAGCGGCGCGGCTTGCTCAGTAATCGACCTTCACCAGGTAGAGGCCGCAAGGGGGCGCCACGGGGCCGCAGGCGCTCCGGTCGCGGGCGGCAAGCGCCCGTTCCAGATCGCGGGCCTCCCATTTGCCCTCGCCGACAAGCTTGAGCGAGCCAGCAATTGAGCGCACCTGGTTGTGCAGGAAGGAGCGCGCCGACGCCTCGATCCTGACCTCCTCGCCCTCGCGCGAGACGACGAGACGGTCGAGGGTCTTGACCGGCGAGGCCGCCTGACACTCGGCCGAGCGGAAGGTGGAGAAGTCGTAGTGGCCGACGAGGACTTGCGCCGCATCGTGCATGGCGGCGGCGTCGAGGCTTCGGAACACGCCCCAGGCGCGGTCGCGGTCGAGCGCCAAGGGTGAGCGGCGATTGACGACGCGATAGAGATAGTGGCGGGCGCGCGCCGAGAAGCGCGCATCGAAGTCCTCGGCCGCCTTCTCGCAGGCGAGCACGCTCACGGGGTCGGGCCTGAGATGCGCGTTGAGAGCGTCGCGCACCTTATCGCAGGTCCAGTCCTTGCCGAGATCCATATGGGCCACCTGACCGAGGGCGTGCACGCCGGCATCGGTGCGCCCTGCCCCGCGCGGGACCACCTCCTCGCCCGAGAAGGCCTTGATGGCTTCGGCGAGACGGCCCTGCAGCGAGAGGCCGTTCTCCTGCCTCTGCCAGCCGACAAAGGGCGTACCGTCATATTCGAGCGTGAGCTTGTAGCGGGGCATGGCGCTTAGCCGAGGGCGGTGCCGGCGCTGAGCTTCACCCCGCGCAGAAACTCATCTGCCGACATCGGCCGCTTGCCTGCCCGCTGGACTTGCGTGAGGCGCACCGCCCCCTCGCCACAAGCGACGGTGAGCCGGTCGTCGAGAATCATGCCGGGCATTCCCTGGCCTTCCGTGCGGGCCGAACGGAGCACCCTTATTCTTTCACGCTTGCCGTTGAGCTCGATCTCGAACCACGCGCCCGGGGATGGCGAGAGACCGCGAATGCGATCGTGCACGTCACGCGCCAGGAGCCGCCAATTGATGCGCGTCTCTCTTGGATCGAGCTTGGGGGCATAGGTGGCGCCGTCGGCGTGTTGCGGCTGGCAGACGAGGCGTCCCTGCTCAAGCGCGGCAAGCGCCGTCACCATCAGGCCGGCGCCACGCGCGGCAAGCGTATCGTGCAGCTCGCCCGCCGTCTCGTCGGGACCTATGGGCACGCGCTCGATGAGGCAGACCGGGCCGGTGTCGAGACCCTCGTCCAGGCGCATGATGGAGAGTCCTGTCTCGGGATCGCCCGCCATGATTGCCCGCTGGATCGGTGCGGCGCCCCGCCAGTGGGGAAGGAGCGAGGCATGCAGATTGAAGGCGCCGTGAGTTGTACCGGTGAGGATCGGGAACGGCAGGATAAGCCCATAGGCCACGACGATCGCGGCGTCGGCGCGGAACTCTGAAAACCGCTCCTGCTCCTCGGCGCTCTTCAGCCGCTCGGGGGTCCGCACGAGAAGGCCCGCTTCCTCCGCGGCACGGTGCACCGGCGACTTGCGCACAGCCATGCCGCGCCCCGCCGCGCGGGGCGGCTGACTATAGACCGCCACCACCTCATGGCCGGCGGCAAGGATGGCGCGAAGCGTGGGCACGGCAAAATCCGGCGTGCCCATGAAGATGATGCGCAGTGCCATAGCGACTTATGTCATTGGCGGGCTTGACCCGGCAATCCATTCCACTGGCGCCTCATCGAGCTGAAATGCAACGGCATGGATGCCCGGATCAAGTCCGGGCATGACGAGTGGATCAGGGAGTTACAGCGCGTCGGCGCGCTTGGCTTTGGTGAACTTCTTCACGATCATGTCGCGCTTCAGGCGCGACAGATAGTCGATGAAGAGAACGCCGTTGAGATGGTCGATCTCATGCTGGACGAGGGTCGACCAGATGCCCTCAAGCTCCATCTCCTGGGGCTTGCCGTGGCGGTCGATGTATTTCACGCGGGTGCGCGCCGGCCGCTCGACCTCGGCGGTGATCTCGGGGATGGAGAGGCAGCCCTCCTCATGGATCCGCATCTCGTCGGAGCGCGTGAGGATCTCGGGGTTCACCATGATCACCGGGTTCTTCGGCGCCTCGTCCTTGGCAGGGTCCATGACGATGAGCCGCCGCAAGATGCCGACCTGCGGGGCGGCGAGGCCGATGCCGGGCGCGTCGTACATGGTAGCGAGCATGCCGTCCATCAGCCGGCGCAGATCGGCGTCGACGCGCTCGATCAACCGCGCCTTCTTGCGCAGGATCGGATCGGGAATAGTGAGGATGGGAAGGATGGCCATGTGAGAGGCTGAGATAAGGTTGGCGAGCCCGGCGGTCAACATCCCTTGGGACCTCCCCCTTCGAGACGCGACCTCATCCTGAGCCAGCCGCCCATCCTTCGAGACGCGCCCCCGGACCTAGTCCGGGGTCGCCCTCAGGATGAGACGGCTGGTCGAAGGACGTCCGCTCCTCAGGGTGAGGCGCACCTCCTCCTGCTGAGGAGCCGCCGAGGGCGGCATCCCCAAGCATGAGGCCAAGGCGGATGTTCCTGTTTTGGTCTAAAAGAACGAATCGGGCTATACGTTCTCCCCATGGCCCTCGACGCCATACAGGTGGGGAGCACAACGCTCCAACCCACCCTTATCTTGCTTGCGCTTGCGAGCCTCGCCGTTCTTGCGCTCATCGTCCTCGCCATCGCGCTGATCATGCATATGAGCCGGCGGCGGCGCCAAACCGAGGGCCAGGCCAGCGAGCTTGCCGAGCTCAAAGGCCGTTTGCAGACCTTCGCCGAGATCAGCGTGGCGCGCCAAGGCGACATCGCGCGGGCCGTCAACGAGCGGCTCGACCGCATGACCCACCGCGTCGGCTCCGACCTCAACGAGACGGCGCGCAAGACCACCGATTCTATCACCAAGCTCAATGAGCGCCTTGCCGTGATCGACACGGCGCAGAAGAACCTGACCGATCTCTCCACCAACATGGTCAGCTTGCAGGAGATCCTCGCCAACAAGCAGGCGCGCGGCGCCTTCGGCCAGATGCGCATGGAGACCATCGTCAAGGATGGCCTGCCCAGGGGCGCCTACAGCTTCCAGCCGACGCTCTCCAACGGCAAGCGGCCCGACTGCCTGTTGCATATGCCGAACGCCAGCGCGGGCGTGGTGATTGACGCCAAATTCCCGCTCGAAGGCTTCGAGGCCTTCCGCACCGCGCGCCGCGACGAGGAGAAAAAGGACGCCGCGCGCCGCGTGCGTATCGATGTCGGCCGCCACGTGGAAAGCATCGCGGAGCGCTACTTCATCGCCGGCGAGACCCAGGACACCGCCATCCTATTCGTGCCATCGGAGTCGATCTACGCCGATCTCGCCGAGCATTTCTCCGACCTCGTGCAGAAGGCGCACCGCGCCCGCATCGTGATCTGCGCGCCCAACATGCTGATGCTCGCGGTGCAGACCATGCAGGCGATCCTGAAGGACGTGAAGATGCGCGAGCAGGCGCATCTCATCCAGGGCGAGGTGCAGAAGCTGATGGAGGACATGGGCCGCTTCCGCGAGCGCGTGCTCGACCTGCAGCGCCATTTCGGCCAGGCCAATGCCGATTTCGAGAAGATCCTCACCTCGTCGGAGCGAATCACGGCGCGCGGCCGCAAGATCGAGACCCTGGACTTTGCTGAGGCCTCTGACCCAGCTGAGGTCGAGCACCAGAGCAACGGCGCTGCACCCCCCTCGCCCCTGCCCTCTCCCCAACGGGCAGAGGGAGCGGAGAAGGCCCGCAACGGGGGCGCTCGCGTCGTGCGTCAGCCCGACCTTCTCGCCGGCGAATAGACCGAACGCGATGCTCGACCAGATCCTTGTCGGCGGCACAGCTAGCCTCGTGAACCTCATCATTCATGCCGTGCTGCTCGGAGGCGTGGTGAGGACCGTGCAAAACTTGCGGGTGCACGATTCCGTCGTGCCGGAATTCCTCCGGCATACGGTCGTCATTGTGGCGACCGGCACGCTGCTGGTCGCCGGGCACTTCGCCGAGGTCGTGGTGTGGGCCTTCACCTATGGCCTGGTGGGTGCGGCGCCGCCCGGCACGCCGCTCGTCTATTTCGCCTTCGGCAACTACACGACACTCGGCTATGGCGACGTGATCCCGGTCGCCGAATGGCGGCTGCTCGGTCCCATGACGGCGCTGAACGGCATCATGCTGATCGGCTGGTCAACGGCCCTCATCTTCGAGGTGTTGCGGCGCACGGGCCCGGCGACGTCCCAGCGCTGACAAGTCACAGCCTAGCCGCGCTTCTTGCCCGAGCGCTTTTTCTTTGCTGCAGCGCGTTTGCGGGCGGCCTGCTCATGCAGCTCGCCATAACGCATGCCTTCGAGCTTCATCCCGTCGGGATCGAGGAAGAACACGGCGTAATAGTCGTCGTAATACTCAGCCGCAGGATCGACGATGGTCGCCCCCTGCTCCTCCAAGAAGGATTGCAGCGCGTCGACGTCCTTTCGGCTCCGCAGGCGGAAGGCATAATGGTGAAAGCCGACATCGCCTTTGCGGTATTTGTGTTTCTTGCCTTCCGCGTCGGCCGCCGCGATCCAGAACAGGGTCTTGCCATTGGCCCAGCCCATCATGCTGCCTTGGTATTCCGCCTCGACGCCGAAGCCGAGGAACTCCATCAGCGGGGCGTAAAACGTCTTGGACTTGGCGAAATCACTGACGCTAACGACGAGATGATCGATGCCGACAACGCGCACCATGCTGCTCTCTCCTTTGGTTGCTCTGCTCAACGCGTTCGCCCGTCAGACTGTTCACGCGGATGCCAGGGACCCGCTCAATGCGTCAATGTCGCTTTCACTTGGTCGGCGGCACGCAAGCTCAGCGCGGCAATTGTCAGTGTAGGATTGGCCGTCGCGGAGGTCGGGAAGACAGCCGAGCTGAGGATGAAAAGATTCGGATGGTCGTGGCTCCGGAGGTCGCGGTCGACCACCGAGCTCGCCGGATCACTGCCCATTCGAGCCGTGCCAATGATGTGTCCGGCGCCTTCGGCGACGTCCCGATGCTGGATCGCCATGGCGCCGAGCCTGCCGAAGATCTGCGCATGGGCATCGCGGGCCGCGCTTAGGCCGGCCTGAACATAGGCGTCGAGGCTGTAGGCAAGGCGAGGCAGCGGCACGCCGTAAATGTCTGCATCGCTGGGGTCGAGCGTTACGCGATTCTGCGGGTCAGGCAACTGCTCGATCAGCGAGGTGAGGCGAAGCTGACGGCACGCCTGGCTGCGCAACGCGTCGTCCAGGGCAGGCCCACGCAAACCGAGCCGCGCAAGGTCGGCCGCGGTGGTGGTCGGCGCGCCCGTGGGCCACGCCCAACCGTCATTGCCGATCTCGATGCGGAAGGCGGGCCGCTCTTTTCGGAATGGGCCGTCCCGAAGGTTCTCGATGCCCGAGGTCGATAACGGTCCCCGATAGGGCCACACTGGCGCCGACGCCAGCGCCCAGCTCAGCTGCGCCGGATGGTCCATCAGATTGCGGCCGACCTGGTCGGAACTGTTGGCCACCCCGTTCGGCAAAGCTTCCGTGCGGGAGTTCAACAAAAGCCGTGGGATCTCGATCGCATGTGCAGCAAGCACGAAGGCTTTGCCGGAGGCCACGCCTTCGCTGCCGTCCCAACGCTTGAAGCGGATCGCAGTAGCGCGCCCATTCGAGCCGACTTCGACCATCGTAGCCGTTGTTTGTGCATGGAGAGCCGCGCCGCTCTTCTCTGCCAATGACAGGTGCACGGTCGCGTCATATTTCGCCTGGACCGGGCAGATTGGGATGCAACTGGCATTCCCGCAGCACGCAGGCCTTTCGTCGCGATTGGCTGAATTGCGCGCTTGAGGCGTCGCGCGAACCTCGAATTGCGTGCCGACGAGCGCGCGCGTGTAGGCCTTGTCCATAAAGGTCTGCGGGATCGCCGGCATCGGGTACGGAGTCGTGCGTGGCGATCCGAGCGTCTCGTTGGCATCGCCCGATACGCCGATCTCGTCCTCGGCCTGACTGTAAAAGGGTTCCAGGTCATCGTAGGTGACCGGCCAGTCGAGGCCCCGGCCATAGGCGGTGCTCAGGCGAAAGTCATTCGGAACGAAGCGCAGGCAGGTCCCGAGCCAATGCCACGTCGTGCCGCCGACCACCTTAAGATAGCTGCTCTTGAATTTGTTCGGCCCGATTTGCCGGTACCAGTAATCGGGATCGTTGCTGATCGGGTGATTGGCCTGCGGGCTCGGTGGATAAGGGCATTCGGGCACCCTGATCGGGGCGTCCCAGAAGCGTTGCGTCGCCTGCGCACGATCGACCCTCGGGCCCGCCTCCAGGATGGCGACCTTGACCCCGGCCTTCGACAGCTTCGCGGCGAGCAGCGCCCCGGAGATGCCCGAGCCAACAATGATCACGTCCGCTTCGATGTCGGCCATGTCGGCGCCGCCTCG
>JAENXG010000449.1 GCA_016649675.1 Methyloceanibacter sp. | reverse complement strand
TTCTTGGCAAGAAGTACCCGCGGGCGACAGCGCCGCATTAAAAGCGTTCCGGGGCCTGCGGGAGGAGAGGGTAGCGGAAAGCGTAGGCTTCATTCAACGCAAGGAATCGCTTGTGCTATCGTGGCCGTCTATTTTGGCGGTCTCGACAAATGGAGGACGACATGGACACCACGACCCTTCTCATCATCATTGTTGTACTGGTTTTGTTATTCGGTGGCGGCTGGTACGGCAGGGGGCGCTGGTTCTAAAGGGGAGTCCGCATCTATCTCGTTCGCGACTCGCGGCGCGAAAAAGAAAGCCCGGCGCAAGGCCGGGCCTGAGGATCCTGTTCAGAAGACCAGTGCTACCAGGATTGCGAACCATACCAGTCGTCAATTTCCTTTTTCGCCTGGTCCTTGGCCAAGCCGTACCGCTCTTGGATCTTGCCTTCGAGCTGATCGCGACGGCCGTTGATAGCGGTGAGGTCATCGTCAGTGAGCTTGCCCCACTTCTCCTTGACCTGGCCTTTGACCTGCTTCCAATTTCCTTCCACACGATTCCAGTCCATGGGAGCCTCCATAAAAGATTTTGAGGAAGTTCGGACCGCGCTGGCTGGCAGCGACCGTCCGCTATGACCAACCTAGGCAGGAACCCTAAAGTTCCTCCGTCGCGCCGAGCTTGAATCTTTGTTGGCCGCGCCAATGGCGGCAGTGCACGTCGCAACGATGCACACGGCAGCCCGGCTCACACAAGCCAAAGTCATGCAACAATGCGATAGCGCCGAGCGTGCCCTAAACAAGTTGGCGCGCACCTTCAAAATCGAGGCGCTCAAGAGATACCGCACGGGCGGGGAGCAGAAGGTGACGGTTGAGCACGTCCACGTCCATAAGGGCGGTCAGGCGATAGTTGGTTACGTGGCCGCTGCCGCATGCACGGCGGGAAGGCACCCGGCGCGCCGAAAGGGAATCGCAATGCGTGGAAGCATGGGTACTACTCGGAAGAGTCTGTCGGGCGACGCAACTAGCCCCCGGATCGTCAACGGCCGAAGGCGGGAGGAGTGTATTGAGACACTATCGCCAATTGGCTTCCCGCTGCTCCAATTTCAGACACAGTGTCTCGGATCTTTAGGTCCGCCAGGGATGCTCGGGCAATTCGCTTACCCCAAGCACCTTCACGCCGGCCTCAGCCACGGCCTGGTCATTCTCGACCGTGCTTCCACTCGCGCCGATGGCGCCCACCAGCACACCGTCCTCATCTACGATAGGCAAACCTCCTGGGAAGGTGATTAGACCATCATTGGAATGCTCGATGCCATAGAGCGGCTTTCCTGGTTGGGACAGCTTGCCGAGCTGACCGGTGGGCATGGCAAATAAACAGGCGGTTCTGGCCTTCTTGATCGCGATGTCGATGCTTCCAACCCAGGCATCGTCCATGCGCAGGAACGCTTTTAGATTGGCACCGGAATCGACTACGGCGATGCACTCCTGCGTTTTGAGACTGACTGCCTTCTTGCGTGCGGCCTCGATCGCTTTCTGCGCATGTTCCAAATTAATATGCATGGGTACCTCTTCGGGTATGGATTAGGGATTCGAAATAGACGAGAGACGTCAGGCCGCTTTCGCTACGATGCCGTGCGGATCGAGTATGAACTTCACTGCGGCTCCCTTGTCGAAATCGGCATATCCTTTGGGTGCCTCCTCGAGCGTGATCACCTGCGCATTGACGACGGCCGCGATTGGGATGCGATCGTGCAAGATCGCCTGCATGAGCTGACGATTATAGCGCAAGACCGGCGTCTGGCCGGTAAAGAAGGAATGCGATTTTGACCAGCCGAGACCGAAATTGAGGGACAGCGCGCCCTTCGCGGCCTGCTTGTCATGCGATCCGGGATCTTTGGTCACATAAAGGCCCGGAATACCGATCGAGCCTGCATAGCGTGTGACCTCCATTGCCTGGTTGAGAACGACCGCCGGCTGTTCGGCGCCGCCGTGGCCTTTCGCCTCGAAGCCGACCGCGTCGATGAAGCTGTCGACAACCGGTTCACCAATTACCGCCGCGACGAGTTCGCCCAGTCGGTCGTGGGCGTTGAGATCGATCGGCTCGAAGCCGACCATCTTCGCGTGCGCCAAGCGTTCCTTGTTCATGTCGCCGATCATCACCACTGCCGCGCCGAGAATGCGGGCGGACGCCGCCGCCGCCAAACCGACCGGGCCGCAGCCCGCGATATATACG